>NZ_AGVX02000041.1 GCF_000239155.1 Actinoalloteichus spitiensis RMV-1378 | reverse complement strand
GGGCCCCTCGGCGCCACGGCGGGCGAGACGGACGATCCCAGGCCACCTGCCAGCGCCGTTCGCCCAGGTCGCGCGAACACCGCCCGCCACGGCCGGGCTCGGGACGCGCCGCCCACCGCCGCCGCCCCCGTGCTCCGCTCCGCCAACCAGGAGGGACGCCGCGCCCCGTCCCGCAGCAGCCGGGTTCAGTACCAGTCCGTGCAGGTCGGCACCTGGAGGGAGAACGCGCAGGCCCGCGCCTCGTCCACCCCCCACCGGTTGGGCACCATGCCCGTCCACTCGGTCACACCCGACGCCGCGATCCGAGCCCCGTGCCGGCGTGCGCCGGAGTTCTCCACACTGATCACGTCACCGTTGGCCGACCGGGAGATCCGCGTCCACGAGGCGTGGCAGCGTGGGCTGTAGCGGTGTTCCAGGTACCCGCCGCCGGCCAGCTCCAGCCACCCGTTCTTCGGGGTGTAGGCATCCGTGGCACACCGGGTGACCAGCGGATCCTGCCCGAGGCAGCCCTCCTCGGAGCAGGCAGGAGCGGACAGGCCGACGGCACCGGTCCGCACCTGGTCGACGTCGACGGCCTGTGCGGTGGGAGTGAGCAGGACGGCGACCACGGCGAGGGCGATCACGAATGCCTGGCGGCGGATGCGGAGTCGCATGGTGAATCCTCCCGACGAGGGTCCCCGCACGCCCGCGCGCGGGGAGACGGAGAAACCGGTGTGGCG
The DNA here is from genome assembly GCF_000239155.1 of Actinoalloteichus spitiensis RMV-1378. Taxonomy (GTDB): domain Bacteria; phylum Actinomycetota; class Actinomycetes; order Mycobacteriales; family Pseudonocardiaceae; genus Actinoalloteichus_B; species Actinoalloteichus_B spitiensis. The sequence goes on along the minus strand of NZ_AGVX02000041.1, from coordinate 3,081 downwards.
TGTCCCGCCAGCCGGCGCGGAGAAGTCGGACCGGCGGCGGTGCACCGCCGGTGCGGAAGCGGGACTGGCCGAACGTCGTCACGGGTGGCACCGGCCGCTGGGGGAGGACAGCATGATGTCGGCACGCCGTTGACCGCTCTCACGGTAGACGCGCGCGGATCCTGCGACCATCCGCCGTTCGGTGTCGTCGCGGGCGGCATCGGCAGGGGCCCGCCCGGCAGGTGACCGAGCGCCGGACGGCGCTGGGTAGCCGCGGTGCGTGCGCGGGCCACCACCGACCGCGCTGCCCGGGGCGGGCGCCAGCGTGGACGTCGAACAGGTCGACTCCGGGCGCTTCGCCAGGCCGGTGGCTCGTCCTCGACGGGCGGAGCCACCGACACGGCCGACCGCGTCCGGCCGCCCAATCCCTGCCGGGGAGCTCCCCGGGTGCGGCCCGGCCCGGTCTGCGGGGCGTGGCGGCCTCAGCCGGCCAGGATCGCCTCCCGCACCCCCGCCAGGTCCGTCAGGTTCGCCAGCACGTGCGCGGCGCCCGCGTCCCGCAGGTCGGCCACCGAGTAGACGCCGGTCGCCACGCCCACCACCCGAGCGCCACCGCGTAGTCCCGCGAGCACGTCGTGCGGGGTGTCGCCCACCAGTACGGTGGTCTCCTCGGTGGCGGTCCGGCCGGTGGCGTCCCGGTAGCGACGGCGGGCTATCCCCACCAGCTCCGCCCGGTCGTGCGCGTCGTCGCCGTAGGCGCCGCTGGCCAGGTCCAGGAGCCCGTCGAAGCCGAAGGCACGCAGCTTCACCTCGGCGACCTCCAGCGTGTTGCCGGTCAGCACGCTCTGGTGGACGCCCGGTTCGGCCGCCAGGGACCGCACGGCCGCCTCCGCGCCGGGTAGCGCCCAGCCGAGCCCGGCGAGCTCCCGTTCCCCCGCCCGGTACGCGGCGGCCCGCGCGGCGGACAGCCGGGCGACCAGTTCCTCGGTGGGCTCCAGCCCGTGCAGGGCCAGCGTGTCGTGGATGATGTCCAACTCGGTGCGACCGTGCACGTCGGCCAGGGCGCGGAGCGGCCGTCCCACCACCTCGGGGAAGATCCGCTCGTACACCACCCGACCGAACCCCCGGTTCTCGATGAGCGTGTGGTCGATGTCCCACAGGACGAGGCGGGTCTCCTCGGGGGTCGTCATGGTCGCCAGTCTCGCAGGCCGGTCGGAGCTGGGTCCCCACCCCGCGCCACCCTGCTGGTCGCGCCACCGGGGTCCGGGACGCCCACCCCGCAGCGGGCCTCGTCACCTGCCGGTCCCCGACGCCAGTGGGTGGGACGGCGGTCCTGCCCGGGAACGCTCACGGCTGGACGACACCCGGGTACCGGCCCGTGTGCGCGGCTCGCGCCCGGAACGGCACGGGGTACTCCGGCTGACCGCGTGCAGCGGAGGTCGAGGCGGTTCCCGCCGTCGAGCGGACGGTCTCCGGAACGCGTCACGGCGCTCCGGGCCGGGGCGTGTCCTCCTGGGACACCTGCCCGAGGAAGCGCTCACGGCGGACGGTGAGCAGTCGGGTGACCCCGCCGTCCTCCTCGGTGATGTCCCGGACGGTCTCGAAACCCGTGGCGGCCAGCACGAACAGCGACCGGGCGTTGAGGACGTCGACGGTGGCGTGCAGCTCGGGGAGACGACGCACCGCGAAGGCCTGCCGGAGCACACCGCCGACCAGCTCCCGCCCCAGACCCCGCCCCCACACCGCGCGGGCGAGCACGTAGACCAGTTCGTGGCCCTCGGCGCGCGAGCAGGGCTTCAGCTCGGCGTGACCCACGTGCGCCCCGTCGAACCAGACGGCCCACACGTCGAACCGCCGGTTGGCGTAGACGTCGGTGAAGACCCGGTGGAACAACGCTCGGTCCTCCGCCTCCGTCTGGAGACCGTTGCCCACGTACCGGACGACCTCCTCGTCCTGGAAGAGCCGGACGAAGCTCTCCTCGTCCTCCGGCAGGTAGGGCTGGAGGAGCAGGCGATCGGTGCGCACGACGTCCGTCACGACCGCCACCGTAGGCAGGAGGAGGGCGCCCCGACCACCGCATTTCCCGGGTTACCGGGGCCGGTGCGCGGCAGGACGGACATGATCGTCGGCGGGAGTGTCCGCCTGCCCTCGGGGCTCCCCGGCCGGTAGCGTGCGTGGTCATGGCGGACATCGAGCAGAGATTCGTCGCGTTGCGCGCCGAGGCCGAGTCGGGTGACGCCGGGTCCGCGGCCGAGCTGGGGCGGCTGCTGTGCGTGCGTCCCGCGCTCTCCGACGCGGACGACGTCGAGGACCTGTGGCCCAGCGAGCGATGGCTCCGGGCCGCCCTGCGGGAACGCCCTGGTGACAGCGTGACCGCGAACCTGCTGGCCAGCCGCCTCGTGCAGCAGATCGACGCCATCCACGAGACCGACCTGACCCTGGGGGAGGAGTCGGCGGAGGACGGCGTCGAACGGCGGCGGAGCGAGGCCCTCGCCCTCTACAACCAGGTGCTGGACGTCGACATCGCCGATCCGGCGGCCTCCGCCGGGCTGGCGGCGTTGCGCGCCGCCGCCAGCGACGAGGAGCCGTCGGCCGACGAGCTTCGCCAGTCCCGGTACAGCTGGTACCTCGTCGAGGTCGACACGGGGAGTGGGGCGGTGAGCTACGTCGAACAGCTCGTGGTCACCGACCCCGACGAGCTCAGATGGGCGTGCGACCGCTTCTTCCACACCTACGGGTCGCTGGCCGGGACCACGCTGATGACCTTCCAGGCCGGTGAGGAGGACGAGCGGATCGAACTGTCCGAGCTGGGGCAGGACGCCCAGCCCCACTGGGACACCGTGCGCATCCCGCCGCTGCGCGGAGAACCGCTCCCGGTGGCGCACCCGATCCGGGTGGGCCGGATGGTCAGCCACTACGGCTACACGGTGCACGCCTACTTGTGAGCGACCCGGTCGCGCGGCGGCGGCCGACAGGGGCGGACCTGGGGGAGTCGCGGCGGGACCGCGCGCTCAGCGGCGGAAAGCTGCGGCGACCCGGACGCGGACCGGAGGTGGCGGCGGGCATCCCCTGGTCATCTCGCGGCGGGTCGGCGGCGCGACC
>NZ_AGVX02000042.1 GCF_000239155.1 Actinoalloteichus spitiensis RMV-1378 | reverse complement strand
GCGGGCGCGCACCGGACGTCCGGGCCCGAGCCGCCGTAGCCTCGGAAGGACAGCCACGTCCACCTGGGAGCGGAACCCGACCATGACCACCCGTGACGTCCCACCCCGCGAAGTCGACCCCGGTGGGAGTTGCCTGGTCCTCGGCGGTGCCGGGGCGGTGGGCCGCCACCTCGCCCCGATGCTGGGGCAGGTCGTGCCGGGTGTGGTGGTGGTCGCGAGCCGGTGTCGCCACCGGGCGGCCGCCGTCGCCGCCACGGTCCAGGGCGGGAGCACCGCCGTCCAACTCGACCCGCACGACCCGATCGCCCTCTCCGAGGCCCTCCGGGACGTCGGGACGGTCGTGAACTGCGTGGAGGACCCCGAGGGGTGGGTGGCGGGCCGCTGCGCGGAACGCGGAGTCCGCTACGTCGACATCAGTGCCAGCGCCGAGGTGCTGGGCGCCGTCGAGGCACGACGAGCGGACTTCCTCCGCAGCGGGACGACGGCGGTGCTCAGCGTGGGTGTCGCGCCGGGCCTGACGAACCTGCTGGCCACGCACGCGGTCTCCCGGCTGGCGGAGGCACCGGCCAGGGTCGAGATCGGCGTCCTGCTCGGGACGGGCGAGGCGCACGGAGCGGCCGGCGCGCGCTGGACGGCCGAAGGGCTGGCCGCCGCCCCCCGTGGTCGCGGCGCCGGCGGCAACCCCCGCCTCACCCGGTTCCCCGAGTTCGGTGCGCGCCGCGCGTACCCCTTCCCCTTCTCCGACCAGGAACACCTACGGGCCACCCTCGGGGTGCCGGTGACGACGCGGTTGTGCTTCGACAACCCGGCGGTGACGGCGGCGGTGTTCCGGGCCCGCCGGGCGGTGCGCCCGCTGGTGGCGCGTCTCGGAGCCGGTGAGCGGGTGGCGGCGACCGCTGGCCGGGTCCGCCTCGGGGGCAGCCGGTTCGCCGTCGTCGCCGAAGCCGTCGGGGCCGGGGGCGGGTCGGCGCGCTTCGGGGTGACCGGGGACGGGCAGAGCAGGGCGACCGCCCTGGTCGCCGCCCGGGTCGTGGAGCTGATGACCAGCGGTGCCCACCCGCCCGGCGTGTTCCACCTCGACCAGTTCGTCGAGCCGGCGCGGTTCCTCTCGTCCCTCACCGACGCGGGGCTGCGGTGGCACGAGCGGAGGAACGTCGGCTCGGGCTGAACGTCGCGGATCGCGGGAGCGAAGGGCGACTGGAGTGGCGCACCCGACGGTGGGAGGTCATCGGCGAGCTCCTCCGCATCGGCCAGCCGGACGTGTCGACGCATGGGCACTTTCTCGCGCGAGACGTGCTCGTGGGGGAGGCGAGCTCACCCCCCGATCCGCCACGCGATGTCGCGATCCCGGGCATGACGAACGCGGGGAGCCCCGCCAACTCCGCCGGGTCGGCAGGCGGCAACTCGAAAGGGCCTGACGCCGGCCATAGCCCACTCTCTTCGTGGTGATGGGCGTACTTCAGGTTGACCTCAGCCACAAGGCATCGAGGGCCAGCCTTGCCAACCTGGGATCTCACAGTAAGGTGCCCTTAGTGGTGACCCCGCTACGTCCAGTCACCGCCCTGGTTCAGGACCCGGACCGGCTGAAGCACCTGGCCGAGCGTCATCCCGTGCTGGTCTCGCTGACGGCCATGCCCGGCACAGTCCACTTGGAAGTGAAGCGTGATCGGCATGATGAGTGCGCACCCCGCGAGCGGAAGGACGACGCCGGAGTGATCGTTGACTCGGTGATGACCGACCACCCGTCCTGGCTCGCTAGCGGTACTGGCGCCTTCCGAGCTGTGCGCTGCGGAAACGCCGTCTGGGCGATGACCGTCGCCTCCGCCGAGGACGGTTGTCGCCAGCGCACCGCCGTCGATCGCGTGTCCGGTGATGGGGAGGCGCCAGTGGTCGACGTGGTTGATCCCGCGACTCTGACCGGGGCAGGCGACATCGTCGACAACCTGCGTGCCGCTGGACAAGTGGCGCGGTGGCGCAACCCGGATCTGTGGGACGCGTTGGCCACCTCGATCGTGCGGCAGGTCATCCGGGCGGGTCAGGCCCGCAAGCTCTACCGCGCCTTCGGCCAAGCCCACGGCGAGCCGGTAGTCACCTCGCACGGCCAGACGTGGCTGTTCCCTGATCCGGCGACGGTGCTCGAGCTGTCCGACGCCGAGTTCACGCGGCTGGGCATGGCGTTCAAAGCACGTCCCTTGCGCGCCGCCGCGGAAGCGTACCTGGAGTTCGGCGCCAAGTGGGCCGAACTCGAGCCGTCCACGCTGGTCGGCGAGGTGCAGAACGTACCGCGAATCGGTCCCTGGACCGCCGGCGCGACCGTAGCCGACCTCACCAACGACTACACCCTGTATCCCTTCGCCGACCTCGCCGTCCGCACCTGGGCGAAACGCCTCGCACCGCAGCGACTTTGGCCGGATACCGAGCCGGAGTTCGCGCGGGTGTGGGCGGAGGCGGCGGGGGGGCAGCTGTCCGCGCGGACCCTGCTCACTCTCGCCTGGGGAGTACGCCATGCCCGCACAACCGGAGTCGTCGCTCTCTAACCTGATCGCCGGTGCCGAGCACACCCGCCCGCTCGATGCCATCTTCGTCAACGCGCCCCTACGCGACTACACCCAACGGCCACGGGTCAACGACTTCACCCTGCCGGTCCTCGGCATGGGCTACCTCGCGACCTACGCCACGGCCCAGGGGTTCAACGTCGGTGTCCTGGATGCCGAAGCGCACGGCCAAGGCATCGCCGCAACCGTCGACCTGATCAACAGGCGGGGGCCTCGGTGGGTCGGGTTCAATCTGCTCGCTCCGACCTATGAGATCAGCGCTCGCATCGCCGCCCAACTCGATCCCTCGATCAAGGTCATGCTCGGCGGGCACCAAGCCAAGGCGATGCCCACCGAAATCCTGAACGACCCGCGTATGGCTGGGTGCGAAGCTCTGGTGCTGGGTGAGGGAGAGACCCGCGTGGCGGCCCTGTTGGCTGATCAGGGAGCCCGCGCCGACCTGCCCGGAGTGATGTGGCTGGACCCGATTCTGAAGTCTCCGGTTACCGGCGGGAAGCCCGGGACGGCGCACCACCTGGCGCCAGATATCAACGCTCTGCCCTTCATTGACCGCCGTTTCCTGGCCCAGGACCCACACCACGAGAACGGGCGGTGGGAAGCCAACATGGTCGGGGCACGAGGTTGCCCCTACGACTGTTCCTTCTGCGGCGCCGCTGTCTCAGCCAACCCGGACATCACCATCCGCACCCGTGACCCGTACAACATCCTCGCCGAGATGCACCAGCTCCGCGAGCAAGGCGTCACCGCGTTCCGCTTCGTCGACGACCTGTTCCTCGGCGCTCGGCGGGTCATCGAGCGGACGATGAACGCCTTCGCAGCCGACAGGGTCGGCGACTGGGCGGTGTGGGACGCTACCGGCCGCATCAACGTACTGGACCGCGCCAGTGACACCACCCTGGACAGGTTGGCACGTAACGGGTTACGCGAAGTCGCACTCGGGATCGAATCCGGAAGTCAACGGATCCTGGAGCTGATCGACAAACGCATCGATCCCGGTATGACCCAGCGTGTCGTGCGGAGGCTGACCGAACGCGGGATCAGTGTCAAGGGCTACTTCATCCTCGGATTCCCCACTGAGACGGTCGCCGAGATCGACTCCACCGTACGTCTGGTCCACGAACTCTGGAACCTCACCGAAGCGCTACCCGGACGATTCCGGGCCTCAGCTTTCGAGTATCGGCCCTATCCGGGGACCCCGGATTGGCACCGGCTCCTCGCGACCGGTCGCTACAGCACGGCCCAACTGCTCGATTACAGCGCCGTCGACCTCACCGGTGCCGGCCTGGACGAATCCATGCGAGAGCGCGACGAATTCAACTTCTCCGTCAACCTGCCCTTGGCCGAGGCACCGATCGACTACGTCCGCACGCGACTGGTCGCGCTCTCCCGCGAGCAGTACACCCGCAAAGCCACCGCCGCATGACCGCCACCGACTCGGTAACCGGGCATCGCGGGGTGTTCGTCACCCTCGACGGGATGGGTGGCGCTGGCAAGTCCACCACCACCCGGCATCTGAATGAGCACCTCGCCGCACAGGGGTACACGGTGCATGTCACCACCGAGCCCTCTCATGCCGAGTTGGGCGCAATCGCTCGTCACGGCACCGACACCTACAGCCGGCACGCCCTGGCCTGTCTGGTGGCCGCCGACCGCTACCACCACCTGGCCACCGAGATCCGCCCCAATCTGGCGGCTGGACGCATCGTCCTCTGCGACCGCTACGTCGCCTCCTCCTTCGTGTTGCAACGCATGGACCGTGTGCCCATCGAGTTCGTCGAAGCGCTCAATGCCGCCGCCGACATCCCGGACCTAGCGGTCATCCTGATTGCCGACGCGACCGTCACCGCTGGCCGGATCGAGAGGCGAGGCTCGCACAGCCGCTTCGAGAGCGGCCTGGCCACCAGCCGCGCCGAAGCCGAGCTCTACCAGGACACGAGCCGGCGCCTGGGTGCAGGCCGCTGGCCGCTGCTGACGGTGGACACCACCCGCACCCCCATCGCTCACGTCACAAGCCTGATCGCCAAGCGAATCGCCCACCTGGCGGGCCTCCCGCACGCCGATCCGGCCACCCCCTAAGCTCCGTTTGGTCCAGACCACGGGGGAGCCCTGCACTTGAGCGCTGCCCCCTACTGACCGCGCCGCAAGGGACTTGATGATGGCCGACCGTCACCTGATCGACGTCCACCTGCTCCTCGTGCGCGACGACCAGCTCCTGCTCAGTCGGCGGCGCGACACCAACCCGAGCTTCGACGGGCTGTGGCACCTGCCCTCAGGGAAACTCGACGCGCGTGAGTCCGTCCTGGACGCCGCAGCCCGGGAAGCCCACGAGGAGGTGGGGGTCCTCATCGATCCGAACGACCTGTGGCACGTGCACACCCTGCACGTCAACGGCTCCGGCCCCGACTCCCGCCTCGGGCTGTTCTTCGAGACCCGCCGGTGGGTTGGTGAACCCACCAACCGCGAACCCGACAAGTGCTCCGCGGTGTCCTGGTTCCCGCTCGACGCGCTTCCCGAGAAGATCATCGCCTACCCGGCGGCGGGTATCCACGCCTACCGCGCCGGCACCTCGTTCAGTGTCCACGGCTGGGCTGCGCGGCCCGTCCCCGCCAGTACGGCCGGCTGAGACAGCGTCCGCGACGCCCAGCTCGTCCCTCGCGCGCTCGGGGGTGGACGTCCCCGGTGCCGGCACGTCCACCGGGCCAACGTGCGCCGGCATGGACCGGGCGGGCCAGCCCAGGCTTCGCGCTGATCACGCAATGCGACCAAACGGCTCCAGGGACAATGCCACACTGCTAGTTTGATCTTTCATTGAGGCGACGCGAGCCGCAGTGGTGGGAGGCCCACGTGCACGTTGAGTCAAGCGGTGAGGATCAGGCGGGGTACGCCGCCGCGACGGCGAAGATGACGGGAAGCATCCACCGATTTCGGGCGGCGGCCGCTGCTGGCACAGTGACGGTGGACGCCGACAGCGCGGAACGCATGGCCTCGAAGCTGGAAGCCATGGCCGAACGCGCGACTGATCGGCTGACCCGCGTCGCGTTCCTTGAGCAGGATGTTCGGCTGGGGTCGAGCCCGGTGGCCCTGAAGATGTCGGAGCAGACCAGGTTGTCGGCCTCGGGCACACCGTACTTGGCCAAGGAGAACCTCCTCCTCTACATCGACGCCCTACGAGAGCTCGCGGCGGCCATCCGGGCGAGCGCAAGAACCACGGCCGGGATCGACTCCGCCACTGCGGCCCAGCTCGAACAGGCAGGAGAGCAGTTGTGATGACGTCCGTGTCCGGCCGGCGGTGGGCGGCGATGCCTACTGCGTTGGTTCTCGTTGGAGCGATCGCCGGGTGCACGACCGCGGAAGCCGGACGGTCCCTTCCGGTGGAGGAGGGTCCGACAGCTGTCGACACGTCCTCAGCACACCCAGACGCCAGTGATACCCCTGAGGACACGGTCGGTGAGTGGTTGGCGGCGATGCACCCCTGCGAAGTGCTGTCCGATGAGCAGTTGGACGGGATCGGGCTCGATCCCGCGACCGCCACGCTGGACGACGTTGGGGTGATCTACGCCTGCAACTACCGTCCTGGGCCGGGTATCAGGCCTTCGGTAGCTCTCAACCTGAACGCGCATAGCGGACTTGACGAGTTGAACCTGACCAACTACGAACCGGAGGAGACGCAGGTCGGGTCGCTGCGCGCCCTTCGTATCACGGATTCCCTCGACATCGAGTTCTGCCAGTTCGCTCTGGACCTGAACGGGGAAGCGAACGTCTCGGTCATGGTCCGTGGAATTCGTGACGGTGGGTCGACGGATGAGCCGTGTGAGATGGCCGAGCGGGTGGCGACGGCGGTGGAACCCTTGCTGCCCAGGTAGTGCTGCGGTGGCCTGTGACTTCGTCTCCTCGATGCGGCGACGGCTGGTTCACCACCGTGAACAGTTGGCCTCCATTGTGCTTCCGATGGCCCGGGCGCTCAGCAGTCGTGCTTCACGGCCGTGCCGAAGGCGGCCGACAACCTACACCCGGCCCCGACGGCCGCCGCCGACTGAGGAGAACTCACGCGGCGAACGCGAGGTAGGTGCCGAGTGTCAGGCCGGAGAAGGTGATGAGCTGGCGGGGCTTGAGGGCGCTGAACGCGGCGTGCATCACGATGCCGACGACAACCGCGTAAGGCATCGTCTCCGGGATGAGCAGGGCGGGGGCAACACGATCTCCACCACGATGACAGTGATTGCGACCAAACGCCAGAGGCGGATGTCGCGGGAGGTCAGGTTACCCGCGTGGCGGCGGACGAGGCCGGGAACGGCGTGCTGGCTGTGGGGCAGCCGGTCCCTCACCTGGGTGTAGGTGTGGATCCACTGGGCGAGGTAGAGCCCGCTGCGAAACTGGCTGGAGCGGAGCTTCTGCCAGGCGCTGTTCCAGTAGATGTCGGTGGTGACAAGGACCAGGAGGCATTGCGACCAGGTGTTCTCCATGCTCAGGCCGTAGTCGACGTGCGGACCGTGACCCAGGTTTCCGGCGAGCAGGAGGCAAGCGCCGGTCAGCAGGGTGTAGCGGACAGCGTTGGGGCTACGGAGGTACAGCAACTCCATCGCGATACCCGCCAGGACTAGTAGTAGCGCGATCCGGGGTACGAAGCCGAGCGCCAGGGCGAGGGCGGCGGCCGTGCGAACCAGCAGCCCGGGTCGATAAAGGATGATCAGAGCCCGGGCACGGGCCTGACCGAAACGCTGCTTGGCAAGGTGGACACTCATCGACCCGGGAACGAATCGGTCCCAACCGCCCTGCCCGAACGCGAGAACGAAACGGGTGGTCAGCACGGCGCCGAAGATGATTCGAAACCACTGGAGCCGACCGGTGTCGGTGGGGTACTGGAAGCCGGAGGCAAGGGCGTCAAAGAACCACACGACTCTCCCTCACCTCGACCGGCTTTTCACCGTCAGCGGACAGCATGCGGCCGTGTCCGTCGATCCGGTCGTACCGGCCGCTCTCGATGAGGTGATCAAGAATCCTCTGAAGGGCAGAAGGGTTGAGGATGAAGGAACCCGGGGACAGGTGGTCGTAGACGTTCACGGGCTCGGCGCGTCCGTCCTTGGTGCCGATGAGGGTGACGATCGTGAAGGTGGCCCGGCAGAACATCCTCCATCGCAGCCAGTGGCCGGGTAGGGGCGTGAAACCGATGATCATCCAGACCACCAAGCCGAGGGTGACAGTCATCTGGACAGCGGACAGCACAGACACATGCATGAAACCTCCGGTGGGGAGGGTGAAAGGAAGTGCGGCTGCGCAGCCGGACGCTGTGATCAGCGCCGCTGCGTCAGCGTGGCCACCGCCTCTTCGAGGGTGATCTTCTCGTTCAGCAGGTTGGAGACCGTTTTCGTGATCGGCATCTCGATCTCATGGGCGCGAGCCAGGGCAAGGATCGCCTGGGCGGACTTGACGCCTTCGGTGGTCTGACGCGTGACGGCCGTTGCCTCTTGAACGCTAAGCCCCTGGCCGAGGTGGATGCCGAAGGTGCGGTTGCGGGACAACGAGGAGGAGCAGGTGGCTACCAGGTCACCCAGGCCGGACAGGCCGGACAGGGTGGTTCGGGTGGCACCCATGGCGACAGCCAGTCGAGTGGTCTCCGCGAGGCCACGAGTGATGAGCATGGCCTGTGCGTTGTGGCCAAATCCCATACCGGAAGCGATGCCCACGGCGAGGGCGATGACGTTCTTGACCGCGCCGCCCAGCTCACACCCGGTTACGTCGGTGCTGGTGTAGGAGCGGAAGTAGGTGGTGTGACAGGTCTGTTGGAACCGACGGGCAGCACTTTCGTCAAGGCACGCGATGGTGGCTGCGGCGGGCTGGCCGTCCATGATCTCGCGCGCCAGGTTCGGGCCGGACAGCACCGCGACCCGATCGGCGCTGACGCCGGTCACCTCGGTGATGATCTGGCTTGCACGCAGATGGCTCCCCTGCTCGATCCCCTTCATCAGAGAAACGATCACGGTGTGTTCCTCGATGTGCGGCGCCCAGGCGGCAAGATTGGGCCTGAGGGTCTGCGCGGGAATGGACAGCACCAGGAAGTCAGCGCCGTCCAGCGCGGCTGCGGCGTTGGTCGTCGCGTTCAGGGAAGCCGGCAGCTCGACGTCCGGGAAATAGTCCCGGTTGCGGCGCTCAGTGTTGATCCCGTCGGCGATCTCGCCACGGCGGGCGTGCATCGTGACACTGGTGCCGGCGTCAGCCAGGATCTTGGCCATGGTGGTGCCCCAGGCCCCGGCAGAGAATACTGCGGCACGAGCCGAAGGGTGGGTCACTGGTTGGTCCTCTCATCGAGGCTGTCGCCGGGCCCGCTGATCGTATCGGCCGTGCTGGGTGGCATCGGGAGAGTTGTGGGGCGGCGCAGGGTCAACAGGACCGCGCGTCGGTCCGGCAGGATGGGTAGCATCTGGTACGCCTCGCGCAGCATGCGCGAGGCCTGGATCTCGCCCAGCTCACGTCGGAGATCGTCGGCGTGGTCGATCCATAGCCGGTAGAGCCGGTTCCACAGGGCGGGCTCGGTTAGCTCGTACTGGGGCGGGAATCACTTGTCGACTGGAACTGTCCCGTGCGGACCTCGTTGTCCGTGTGGTGTGGCCAACACCAGGAGATGTGAACAGCCCGGTGGGTCGGAGGACCGTCGGACGCGACTTCGTCCAGGTGCTCGAGGTCAAGGAGCGTCCCGCTCGGTAGTTCAATGGGCCTCGTTGACGTCGGGCAGCTCCGTATCCGAGTGGAGGGCGCCGCCGTCGCGTTCGGTGCGGGCGGCTCACCAGCCGGGTCGTCCGGGTGGCTCACTGGGGTCGCGAAGTCCAGGCACTGGCATGGGCTCCCGTTGATGTCCCACCGTGCGGTGGGACCGTCCCGCCCCACGCGGCGGCTGCGCAACCAGCGTGGCAGCAGAAGGTTAGGCACCACTACGGAGTAGCCACCACGCCATTCGGACGAGCATTGCCCCGTGCCAGCGCACACAAACCTCGTCCTGCGGTGTCGACTGGGCAACAGGCAACGGGCAGCGACGCCCCGGGAACACGGCGATTGAGGTGAACCGACCCCCGAACGCCTGGAGCCCCCGCGTCGCGGGGGCTCCACCACATCCGAGGAACGCTCAGAAGCGGTCGGACTTCACCGCCGCAATGAAGGCAGCGAAGGAGTCACGACCGACGACGAGGGTGCCAGCGTCCCGCTTCTTCGTGTCCCGGATACCCACGATGCCAGGCGCGCCGCCGACTTCGACGCATCCGCCGTTAGGTCCGCTACGGCTGGATTTTCTCCACCCCTTGAGCGTCTGTGTCACGTTGGTCCTGCCCTTCATACCTATCTCGGTACGTTGCGATGACCTTGGCGGACTCATCCGGGGTCATCGCCACGCCGGACAGCGTATCCACGGCCCTAACGTAGGTGCCGGTATCACTCGGACGATCCAGGTAGGTCCCGGTAGCAAGGTGTTCCAGGTACACCACCGGTGGTGCGTCAGTGAACTCGATGAGTGCGAACGTGCCCAGCGAGCCGGGCACTAGGTCCGGTGTCGGGGCCAGAGTTATGGGGATGATCCGCACAGTCGCTGTCGGATGAGAGATCAGTCGGGTGAGCTGGTCGGTCATCACGCGCGCACCACCAACCGGGCGCATCAATGCTGACTCGTCGATGTACGCGGTGTAGTCGGGTGCCGGCGGCTCGTTGAGGATTGACTGACGGCCCATCCTCGTGATCACCAGGTCGGCAGGGGCGTAAGGACCGTCCGCTGAGGCCAGCACAGCTCGTGCGTACGCACGGGTTTGGAGCAAGCCAGGGATCACCGTCGCGACGTCAGCTATTCGCATCGCCTCCTGCTCGTAACTGATCAGCGTCGCGAGCTGCCCCGGCAAGTCGGAGGAGGGCGTCCACGGTGACCCGGCGGCCAAGTTCCGTGTCTGATCGACTAGAGACTCCCGGTCGGCTGGAGCCAGCTCGAGTGCGCCGGCTATCGCTGCCACCAAGTCGGGAGTGAGCAGCACCTCCGCGCGTTCAACACGGCCGACCCACGCATGCCCAACGCTGAGCCGTCTGGCCAGTTCCCGAACCCCAATACCGGCATCTTCCCGCGCCTGTCGGATCGCCTGTCCCACAGCACGGGCGCGGGGTGAACGGAGCGATGACCGTGTCCGTCTGACCATGCGCGAATCGTAGCCGGTCCGTCACACCCGATCAGGCGATTGACCCCAGCGAACCAGGAGCCGGATAGTGGATCTCGATCCACCTACCGTCTTCTAATCCATCTGCGCTGGGAGGCTACTCGTGCAGCAGATCGTTCACTCCCAGCTACTGTCCACTGTGGTCGTAGTCGGGATCGCGGTCCTGTTCGTCACGGTCGCCGTCCTCATCGGCTGGGAAGCCGAACGCACCGAAGCCCGCCACCGACCCGACCCCACACCACCAACCACCACCCCCAACGCCCCACGCCGATCCATCCCCGCCCGCGTCCTCCTCGCCACCCGCGCCCAGGACAGGCCCGGCACGCCGCCCGGAACCCCGAGGCGCGCCCGGCCGGGGACAGCGACCCCCGACGCTGTCCCCCTCCCACGACCGGCCCCACCCCCTCCCCGGCGGGGCCGGCCCGGTACGGCGGCACACCACGCCGCCGCACCACCACCGCCGTCCCCCCTCCCCG
>NZ_AGVX02000043.1 GCF_000239155.1 Actinoalloteichus spitiensis RMV-1378 | reverse complement strand
GGGGGCCAGCGGCAGGCCCTGCCTCCGCCTCTCCCCCGCCGGCGCCACCCCACCCGGGTGGTGGCCCGGCGACGGGCAGCGAACGGAGATAGCCGCGCACCGAGGACGGAACGGTGAGCGAGAGCACGACCAGCCCGGGTACGCCGAAGGCGATCAGCAGGACGTAGGGGCTCACCACATCCGAAAGGCTCACCTCCACCGCCAGTTGGACCACTCCCAACAACAGCAGGACACCGGCCACGGCCACGGCCGCGACCCGGCCCTGCCGGGGTTCCCTGACCAGCATCGACCTCGCGGTGATGGCGGCGACCACGACCAGCACCTGGCAGACGAGCAGCGCGACCTTGGCACCCCGGTCGGTGGCGCTCTCGGCCATCGTCAGGACCACCCCGACGAACGCGGGGGCGGTGACCACGGCCGCCAGCTCCAGTGCCCGGCGGGCCGTGACGAACCACAGCAGGTGCGGGGGTCCCGGTCGCAGGGTGAGCAGCACCGCCGGCACCGAGGCCGCGGCGACGGCCGCCGGCAGGAACACCAACCCGGAGGCCGGGATCCACAAGCTCTCCTGCTGTCCGGCGAACGACGAGGCCAGCAGCACCACCACGCCGACCATCACCGACACCCGGCGGAGGGTGTGGTCACGTCGGAGCAGACCGACCAGGACGACGGAGACCAGGACCAGGCCCACCGCCGAGCCGAGCACCAGCGCCGCCACCAGCGGGCCGCCCACGGTTCCCGCCACGGTGCCCGCCAGGAACACCACGCTGCTGGCGACGAGGAGGACCGCGGCGAGGCCGCTGATCGCCACGCCCACCACCCGCCAGCGTTCACCCAGCCGACGACCTGACCACGCGGACGTCTCCGCCCACCGGGGGGACAGGGCCAGCACCGCCCCCGCCAGCCCCATCGCGACGCCAGGGCCGAGGCCACCGTGCGCGCCCGTCGGCGACCCGCCCCCGCCGAGGCCGGCGTTCGCGGTCGTCGCGTCCCCGTTCACCACGTCCAGGACGACCGCGACCACCACGACCACCAGGTACGGGGTGTTGAGCACCAGGCGGAGCACCCACGCCCGGTCCGGCCCGACCGACGGCCCGAACGTTCCGATCCGGGCGAGGTAGAAGACGCTGAGGGAGGCGAGCGACACCAGGGTGACCAGCACCACCTCGATCCGGCCAGCTCCGTCCTCGGCGAAGGTCCAGGGCATCGCCAGCGGAAGGAGCAGCAGCACCAGGGCGACACCGTCCCGGACGAAGTCGCTCCAGTGCACCCCGGCGAAGGGGTTGGGCACGGTGACCGGGGCCGAGGGTGGCGGAGGCTGGCCAGCCGGGCCGGGGGCCGGCCTGCTCGCGCCGCCAGGTCCGGTGCCGGGCGCCGCACCACCGCCGCCTGACGCATCCGCCGGGGCGACGGCCGCCAGCCGCGCACCGCAGTGCACGCAGAACCGGCCGCCGCCCACCGGATGACCGCACTCCCCGCAGAAGTTCACTGGACGTCCTCTCGGTCGGGACCGCCGGTCCGGTGCGACGCGGGCCGAGGGCACCGCCGTCCCGCTGCCCTCGGCCGAGTGGTGCGACGGCTCGTCCGGCGGGGCCCGCACCCGATGTCTCGGCACCCCGGTGGCCGGGTCGGCAGCACCGGACGCGAACGGCAGCACCACGCCTCGTCACGGTCGGCGGCGTTGCTCGTCACCGGGATCAGGCCCCTGATCGTATCGCCGGAGCGAGGGGAAGGGTCGTCGGAGGAACGGCGGGCGGCCACCCGCCTGCCCGCCCTCCACCGTTCGGATCAGGCTGTCGCTGCCGGTGGCCAGCCCGGCGGCGGAGCAGCGGCCGCCCCGGTCGACGGCAGTCCCCGGTGCTCGGTCAGAGCCGGGGTAGCGGCACCAGGTCGTCGGCGTGGACCACCTCGCGCCGCAGCTCGGGCGGCAACCGGTGGCTGGGGGACCCGATGAGCGCCGGCAGTTCGGTGGCGTCGAAGTTGACCACACCCCTGGCCACCACACGCTGGGTGGGATCGAGCAGGTCCACCACGTCGCCCGCGTGGAAGGAGCCCTCCGCCCGGGTCACCCCGGGAGCCAGCAACGAACGGCGGGACTCGACGACCGCGGCGACGGCGCCGCTGTCCAGGTGCAGTCTTCCCGCCGGATCAGCGGCGTAGCCCAGCCAGAACCTGCGGGACGGCAACCGCGCGCCCGACGGCGCGAACGCGGTGCCCACCGACGCCTCGGTCAACGCGGTGTCCGCGTCGGCGGCTCCCGCCAGCAGCACCGGGATCCCCGCGCCCGCCGCGAGGCGGGCGGCGGCGAGCTTGGAGGCCATCCCCCCGGTCCCCAGGCCTGACGCGCCGACCCCACCGGCGCGGACACCGGCGATGTCGCTGGCGTCGGCGACCTCGCGGACGACCCGCGCCCCGCCCAGCCGGGGGTCGCCGTCGTAGAGGGCGTCCACGTCGGAGAGCAGCACGAGCGCGTCCGCTCCCACCAGGTGCGCCACCAGGGCGGCGAGCCTGTCGTTGTCCCCGAACCGGATCTCCTCGGTGGCGACCGTGTCGTTCTCGTTGACCACGGGGACGGCCCCGAGCGCCAGCAGCCGTTCGAAGGTCCGTTGGGCGTTGCGGTAGTTGGCCCGGCGCACGACGTCGTGCGCCGTGAGCAGCACCTGCCCCACGGTGCGGGAGTAGCGGCCGAACGACAGCGCGTAGGCGTGGGCCAACTGCAACTGGCCCACACTGGCCGCCGCCTGCTGGGTGGCGAGGTCCTTCGGCCTCCTGGCCAGCGCGAGCGGCGCGAGTCCCGCGCCGATGGCGCCGGAGGACACGAGGACGAGCTGTGTTCCCGCCTCGCACCGCCGGGCCACGGAGTCCACGAGCAGGTCGAGGCGGTTCCGGTCGAGCCCTCCCCCGGCCGTGGTCAGCGATGACGAACCGACCTTGACCACGAGTCGGCGGGCGGCGGCCACCGCCGTCCGCGCCGCCGACCGGGTCTCGCCGGTCACCGTCGCGCCTCCCCGGCCTCGCCCCCGTCCTCGCCGGGACCGCCGGGCGGGGGCTCCTCGATGCCCCGCCGGACCCGTTTGGCCGACTTGCGCTCGGCCGCCGTGGGGCGGTCGGTCCGGTCCAGCCGGGGGTCCTCACCACGGCTCATCATCGTCACCGCGACCCCGGCCGGTGTGGAGGGCTCCCAGTCGAAGGTGACACCACCGATGGTGACCGCGCTGCCGGGGCGGGCCCCCTTCTTCGCCAGTTCGTCCTCGACACCCAGCCTCGCGAGGCGGTCGGCCAGGTAACCCACGGCCTCACCGTTGTTGAAGTCGGTCTGCCGCACCCAGCGTTCCGGCCGCTCACCCCGCACGAGGAAGCCGTCCGCGTCGTGCGGGTCCCGCACGACCTCGAAACCGGAGTCGTCCACGGCGGTCGGGTGCAACACCAGGCGGGTCGGCTCCGGCGCCTCCCGGCCGGCCCGGTCGCGTTCCACGATCGCGGCCAACGCGAAGGTGAGCTCCCGCAGCCCCTCCCGGCTCGCGGTGGACACCGCGAACACCTGGTGGCCCTTCGCCCGCAGCTCCTCCTCCACCATCTCGGCGAGTGCCCGACCATCCGGAATGTCGATCTTGTTGAGGACCACCACCCGGGGCCGGGAGGCGAGGTCCGTGTCGAGGGAGGGCGTGTACTCGGCCAGCTCACGCTCGATGGCCTCGATGTCGGCGACCGGGTCCCGGTCGATCTCCTCGCTGGCGCAGTCCACGACGTGCACCAACACCGAGCACCGCTCGATGTGGCGCAGGAAGTCCAGGCCCAGGCCCCGACCGGAGCTCGCTCCGGGGATCAGCCCGGGCACGTCGGCGACGGTGAAGACCTTGTCGCCGGCCGTGACCACCCCGAGGTTGGGCACGAGCGTGGTGAACGGGTAGTCGGCGATCTTCGGTCGGGCGGCGGAGAGCACGGCGATCAGCGAGGACTTGCCGGCCGAGGGGAACCCGATGAGCCCCACGTCGGCCACCGACTTCAGCTCGAGGACGAAGTCCCGTTCCTCCCCCGGCTCCCCCAACAGCGCGAACCCCGGAGCCTTCCGGGCCCGGGACGCCAACGCCGCGTTGCCCAGTCCGCCCCGCCCGCCCCGCGCCGCGACCAACCGGGTGCCCTCGCCGACGAGGTCCGCGAGCACCTCCCCGTCCGGGCTGAGCACGACGGTGCCCTCCGGAACCCGCAGTTCCAGGTCCTGACCGGCAGCACCCTCCCGGTGCCCGCCCTGCCCCTGCCGGCCGTTGGTCGCCCTGGCGTGCGGCCGGTAGTGGAAGTCCAGCAGCGTGTGCACGCTGGAGTCGACCACCAGCACCACGTCACCGCCCCGGCCGCCGTTGCCGCCGTCCGGGCCGCCCAGCGGCTTGAACTTCTCCCGGTGGACGGAGGCGCACCCGTTGCCACCGTTGCCGGCGGCCACGTGGATCGCCACGCGGTCAACGAAGCGGGACACGGCTTGCTCCTTCGGTTCGTCGCGGCGGGGCCGCGGTCAGGGGACTCCCGGCGGTGCGTGCCCGACAGGGGAGCGACACGGGGCGCCACCCGGCGGGACACCGGGCCAGGTGGTCCCCACCAGCGGAGGCAGGGGCACCCCTCGCACCCGGACCCCGAGACGCCAGAACGGGGGGCGGGACCAGCTTCTGCGGCCCGCCCCCCGTTCGGGGTGTCGGTGGTCGTCGTCGACGCAGGCCTCAGGCGGCCGGCACCGGGACGATGTTGACGGTCTTGCGACCACGCTTGGTGCCGAACTGCACGGCACCGTCGGTCAACGCGAACAGTGTGTCGTCGCCGCCACGGCCGACGTTCACACCGGGGTGGAACTTGGTGCCGCGCTGGCGGACCAGGATCTCACCAGCGTTGACGGCCTGGCCGCCGAACCGCTTCACACCAAGCCGCTGCGCGTTGGAATCGCGGCCGTTCCGGGAGCTGGATGCGCCCTTCTTGTGTGCCATGGCTGGTCAGATCCTCACTTGTTGGTGATGCCGGTGACCTCGACGCGGGTCAGCTGCTGACGGTGACCCTGCCGCTTGTGGTAGCCGGTCTTGTTCTTGAACTTGTGGATGCGAATCTTGGGGCCTTTGGTCTGCTTGACGACCTTGCCGGTCACCGAGAACTTCCCCAACGCGTCCGCATCGGTGGTGACGTCGCTGCCATCGACGACGAGCAGCGCCGGGAAGTTGACCTCGGTGCCCGGCACGCCAGCAAGCTTCTCGACCTCGACGACGTCGCCGACAGCCACCTTGTACTGCTTGCCGCCGGAATTGACGATCGCGTACATCGGGACGGAAGTCTCCTGCTACTCGACGATGATGGGCGACGTGTGCACTCGCCCGCTCCGGCTGGAGCCACGAAGGACACACGACTAGGGCCCTCCTGACGGAGGATCAGGTTCAGGGTACGTGGCCCGTTCGAAGCCGGTCAAACCGGGGTACCTCCCGGTCGTCTCCAGCCCTTCATCGAACACCGGCCGCGGAACCACCCGAGTGGGCAGCGCCCTGACCTGCAACGAGTCGAGTCTAACCCCTGCCACCGGGCGGCCTGACGCACCCCCCACGATCCGAGGAACTGGCGCCGGCCCGCACACGCGACGGCGCCACCACCCCCAGCTGGGGGTGGTGGCGCCGGAACGTGATCAGCTGGACTCAGGCGTCCGGTCCTCCCGGAGGGCCAGCCGGGCGCGAGGCGGCCCGACGACGTCCGGTGCGGGCGCGGGGCCGGCCGGCGGTGACCAGCTGCTCCTCACCGCCACCGTGGGACTCCGCGTGACCGTTCCGCCGCTCGCCACCCGAGTCGACCGCGTTCGACGAGTTCACCGGCTCGGTGGTCGTCGTCACGACCGGGACGGGCTCGGCCCCGGAGACGGCCGCGCCGGCCGCGCGGGTCGCCGCCCGCCGCTCGCCAGCGCGTCGGCGGGAAGCCGGCTTCTCGCTCCGCTCCGGCTTCTCCTCACGAGCGGGCTCCACCCCGTCAGGCCGCTCGCCAGCTGGTTGGGCTGGCGGGGTCTGCGCCACCGGCGGAGCCGGCTGGGCGGGCTCGGCCTCGGGCTGGGCGGGCTCGGCGGCAGGCCGCGCGCTCGCCGCCGGCCGGGAGGCCCGCCGCCGACCGCCGCTCCGCGTCTCCTTCGGGCGCTGCTCCTCGGCGGGCTTCGCCTCCGCCTTCGCTTCCTCCCGCTGCTCCGGCTCCTCGGTCTCCGGCGGCGACGTCACCTTGCCCGACGCACCGTTCAGCGTGGCCTCGGCGACCTGTTCCGGCCCCTGCCCGCCCTTGTTGCGCTGCCGGGCACGGCGACCGGAGCCGCCCCCCGCGTTGCCGGCGGGAGCGGCCGCCCCGTTCTGGCCGGCGTTCCCGTGCTGGTGGCCGTTGCCACCGCCCACTCCCACCGGCTCGGTGGAGACCAGCAGCCCCCGACCCCGGCAGTGCTCGCAGGTGGTGCTGTAGGCCTCGAGCAGACCCGTTCCGACCCGCTTCCGCGTCATCTGGACGAGCCCCAGAGAGGTGACCTCGGCCACCTGGTGACGGGTGCGGTCCCGGCCCAGGCACTCGGTCAGCCGGCGCAGCACCAGGTCGCGGTTGGACTCCAGCACCATGTCGATGAAGTCGATGACGATGATGCCGCCGATGTCGCGCAGCCTGAGCTGACGGACGATCTCCTCGACCGCCTCCAGGTTGTTCCTGGTGACCGTCTCCTCCAGGTTCCCGCCGGAACCGGTGAACTTGCCGGTGTTGACGTCGACGACGGTCATCGCCTCGGTCCGGTCGATGACGAGGTAGCCGCCCGAGGGCAGCCAGACCTTGCGGTCGAGCCCCTTGGCCAGCTGCTCGTCCACCCGGTGTTCGGTGAACACGTCGACGGCCCCGACATGGCGCTTGAGCCGTCCCAGCAGGTCCGGTGCGACGTGCTCGACGTAGGACTGGATGGTGTCCCAGGCCTGCCCGCCCTGGACCGTCAGACTGGAGAAGTCCTCGGTGAACAGGTCCCGGACCACCTTGACCAGCAGGTCCGGCTCCTCGTAGAGGAGCTGCGGGGCCGAGGAGCGTACCGACTCCGCCTTGTCCTTGATGACCTGCCACTGGGCCTGGAGCCGGCGGACGTCGCGGTCCAGCGCCTCCTCGCTGGTGCCCTCCGAGGCAGTGCGGATGATCACACCCGACTCCTCGGGCACGATGCGGCGCAGGATCTCCTTGAGCCGCTTGCGCTCGGTGTCGGGGAGCTTGCGGCTGATCCCGGTCGCCCCGCCGCTGGGCACGTAGACCAGGAAGCGTCCGGGCAGGCTGATCTGGGTGGTCAACCGGGCGCCCTTGTGGCCGAGCGGCTCCTTGGTGACCTGGACGAGCACGCTGTCGCCGGTGGAGAGCGCCTGCTCGATGCGGCGGGCCTTGCCCTCCAGGCCGGCGGCGTCCCAGTCCACCTCGCCCGCGTAGAGGACGGCGTTGCGCCCCCGCCCGATGTCGACGAAGGCCGCCTCCATGCTCGGCAGCACGTTCTGCACGCGCCCCAGGTAGACGTTGCCCACGATCGAACCGCTGTTGGCCGAGGCGACGAAGTGCTCGACGAGGACGCCGTCCTCCAGCACCGCGATCTGCGTGCGGTCGCCGCGCTCCCGCACCACCATCTCGCGCTCGACGGCCTCCCGCCGGGCGAGGAACTCCGCCTCGGACAACACCGGGGTGCGCCGCCGGCCCGCCTCCCGGCCGTCCCGCCGACGCTGCCGCTTGGCCTCCAGCCGGGTCGAGCCGCGAACCGCCCGCACCTCGTCGTCCGAGGACTCCTGCTTGGGAGCCTTGGTCTCCCGCACGTGCACGACGGTGTTCGGCGGGTCGTCCTCCCGCAGCCCGGTCTCGTCGTCCGAGGAACCCTTGCGCCGACGGCGGCGCCGACGGCGCCGGCTGCCCTCACCCTCGCCGGGCTCGGTCTCCGCCTCACCCGCCTCCGGACCCTGGTCCTTCGACTGGTCCTTCTCCTGGGCGGCGTCCTCGGCCGGCCCCGGCCGCTCGGTGGTCTCCTCGTCGGCTTCCTGGTCGCGGGGGACGTCACCGTCCGCCTCCTGGCCGCCGCGACCCCGGCCTCGACCCCGGCGGCCCCGACGACGCCGACGGCGACCGCCGCCGTCCTCGTCCTCGTCGGCCGCCTGCTCCGCCTGGCGCGCGGCGGGCTGCTGCTCGGCGACCTGCTCGTCCTGGGCGCGTGGCTCCTCCCGGTCCTGGGGCTCCTCGCGCCTCGGCTTCGCCGGCCGGGACTCGGGGCGCGGCGCCGCGGGCTGCGGGGGCAGGAAGACGGCCTGCGGGGGAGCGAACACCGGGGCCAGCGCCCCCACCGCGTCCCCGCCGGTCGCGTCCTGGGAGCCGGGCGCGGCGGTCTCCTCGGCGGCGGTGGCCGGGGCGGACGGCTCCTCGGCCCCGGTCCCCTCCGCGTCCTCCTCGGGAGGCAGCAGCGCCTCGGCCACCTGCTCCGCCAGCTCCCTGGTCACGCTGGACTGGGCGCTCCGCACCTCGACGGAGAGGTCGGCGAGCGTGGCGATGACCTGCCGACTGGTGACCCCCAGCAGCTTGGCGAGCGCGTGCACCCGCAGCTTGGGGGGGAAGGTGGCACCGGACGTGGGTGCGACGGCAGACCCACCGGTAGAACCGGCGGGTGTCTCGTTCTTCGACATGCAACTCCTCCGCCCCCGGGCGCGTCCCACCACTGGGACGCGGCCGCGCAGGGGCCTTGTGTTCTCGTCATCCGCCGCACGGGGCGGCGGCAATCCTGTTAGCTACCTGCCGGGTGTCGGTGTGCTCTCCGCGCCCGCGCAGGCGATGTCTCGTGACAACGCGTCGGACCACCCGCCAGCCTCCACCGGGGTCGGCCCTGTCGCCTCGTTGGCAACCGTTCTGTCGGCGGCCAGTGGGTCGACGATGCACCCGTCGTCGTCGAGCGTCCCCTGGGCCATCCGGGTCGCCTTCGCGGGCACCGGCGGCTCCAGACCAGCGACGACGCGCAGCGCACCTAACACGTCATCTGGCCGCACGGTTGGTGTGGCTTGCCGGACGACCGCGGCCAGTATCCCACATGGCGGTGTGCCACGCCGCCGGTCGTCCACCCGATCGTCGGACACGGCTGGGCCACCCTGCGCAGTGCCGTGGCCGTGACCTGGGCGAACCTCGGCCGCTACCGGCCGCCCGACGCCTCGGGGAAAGTCACCACCCCGCGCGTCACCCGTGGCGGGCGGTCCCCCGTCGGCCCTGCCCTCCGGCCGGGGGGACAGTCCGAGCAGCGCTGGTCGGACGTCCATCAGCACGCGACCGTTCTTGGTCAGCCGTTCGACCTCCGCGTGCTCGGCGGCCCACAGGGCGGCGGCCGCGCTGGCCACCTCCGGGGGCGGCACTCCCGGCAGTTCGATCGCCCACAGGCTGACGTCGATGCGGTGGGCCAGCACCCCCGGCCCCGCCTCCACCGCCTCGAGGATGTCCAGACCCGCTGGCAGCGCCCGGTTCAGTTCGTCCCGGAGAACGGCCACCGGTACTCGTTCGGCCAGTTGCACCTCCACGTACTCCGCCTCGCTCGCGGCGCCGGTGGGGGCGGCTCCCACCCAGGACACCCGTGGATGAGGGCTGAAGCCCTGCGAGTAGGCCATGGGAACACCGCCGCGCCGCAGCGCGCGTTCGAAGGCCCTGGCCACGTCCCGGTGGGACATGAACCGCAACCGTTCCCGCTTGGCGTACCGCATGCGGACCTTCTGCACCGACGCCGGCAGGGTCCCGTTCGCTGGTTGACGACTCAGTGCCGATTCCTTTCCGTAGTCACGGACGGTGATCGCCGAAGACCACCCGGACGGACCAGGCAGGGGCGGGACGCTCCTCCTGTTGGCGGTCCGGCACCTGGCGCCGGGCAGCCGGTTCCCGTCCGTGCAAGAAGGTACCGCCCGCGATCCGGACCACTCGATGCTTGTCCGAGGGGCGCGATGTGGCTAGCGTCCGCGACGTCGGTACGACGACGCGGCGTGTCCACGCCCGAACGGGATGGGAGTCACGGTGCCCCTGCCATGCCGCACTCGGCTCGTGTCGGTGAGCGTGGCGTTGGCCGTCGGCTGCTGCGTGGTCGACCCGACCTCGGCGTCGGCCGCCGCCCCGGGGCACCGCGACGCGGGCCCCGGTTCCTGCGCCGCAGGAGGAACGGCCGAGCGGTACCTGGTGGTCTTCCCCGACGAACTCGACCGCCGGAGCGCGGAGGCGCGCATCACCGAGGCCTGCGGCACCACCGTGGCGCACTACCACCAGATCGGGGTCGCCGTCGCCACGTCGAGCGACCCCGCCTTCGACACCCGGCTCACCAGCGGCCGCGCCGTGAGCGCGGAACGCTCCCGGGCCGCCCTCGACCGGGGCGGCGAGACCCGCCAGACCACCCCCGACGGCTCGCTCACCCCGGGCAGCCCCTCCCCACCCGCCGGGGACGTGGAGTGGAACCTGGGGCAGGTGGGGGCCGACCAGGCCCGTCGGGTGGGGACCGGCCCGGAGGAGGTCGTGGTCGGGGTGCTCGACTCCGGCGTCGACCCGGGCCACCCGGCGTTGACGGACAGCGTCGACGCCTTCCGGTCCGCCGGGTGCCTGACGGGCCGCCCGGACCGGGCTCGGGAGGCCTGGACGCCCAGCACCTCCCCGCACGGGACCCACGTCGCCGGGATCATCGCCGCGACCGGGGCCGACGGCGGCCCGACGGGCGTGGCGCCGGGCGTCCGGATCGCCTCGGTCAAGGTCGTCGACGACGACGGCTACATCTACCCCGAGTACGTGGTGTGCGGCCTGATGTGGGCGGCGTCCAACGGCATGGACATCACCAACAACAGCTACCTCGTCGACCCGTGGCCGCTGCTGTGCGACGGCGACCCGGGGCACCGGGTGGCGGGAGAGGCCGTGCGGCGGGCCGTGCGGTTCGCCGAGAAGCACGGGGTGCTCACGGTCGCGGCCGTCGGCAACGACGGGGTGGACCTCGCCGCGCGGTTGCGGGGCGTCGAGGCGGATGGCGGCGGCTCCCGGTGTTCCGCCCTGCCCGCCGAGGTGGGCGGCGTGCTCACCGTGGGCTCGGTGGGCCCGGCGGGCGTCAAGGCACGCGCCAGTTCCTACGGGTACGGCGTGGTGGACGTGGTGGCCCCGGGCGGTGACCGGTGGCAGTCGGCGGGTTCCGCCAGTGGCTGTGTCAACTCGACGGTGCCGGGTGGCCGCGACGAGCTGTGCGGCACCTCGATGGCCGCTCCGCACGCCAGTGGTGTGGCCGCGTTGCTGGCCTCCCACCGCCCCGGCCTGACCCCTCCCCAACTGCGGGGCCTGGTCCGGGGCCAGGCCAGCCCGGTCGGCTGCCCCGCGGCCTACGACCTCGACGGGAACGGGGTGCCCGACGGCGTCTGCACCGGATCGCCCTACTACAACAGCTTCCACGGCGCGGGGCTGGTCAACGCGCTCGCCGCCGTGGGCGGGTGACGGAGGCGACGCACCCTCGTCGGTGCCCCGGGCGCCCCCGGTCGACGCCGCCCTGACCCGCGAACCGGTGGCCTGCCCGGCCCCGGCGCCGCTGGGCGCCGGGACCCTGACCGGACACGCCGGACCAGCTCACGCCGGTCCTCGGTCGCCCGTGGCGGCTCCTGGCGTCGTCACGGCCCGGTCCGGCGGCGAGAACGCCGGGTTGCGCACCGGGCTCCCGGTGCCCACCGGTGTGATCGGCAGCAGCGTCCGCCCCGTCGGACCGATCTCGATGTCGGTTCCCATGGTCGGGCACACCCCGCAGTCGAAGCACGGCGTCCAGCGGCAGTCGTCCTGCTCCCGTTCGTCGAGCGCGTCCTGCCAGTCCGCCCACAGCCATTCCTTCTCCAGGCCGGAGTCGAGGTGGTCCCAGGGCAGCACCTCGTGCTCCTCGCGTTCCCTGGTCGTGTACCAGTCCAGGTCGACCGGGGTGGAGGCGAGTTCGGTCGCGCAGGCGTCGACCCACCGCTGGTAGGAGAAGTGCTCGCTCCAGCCGTCGAACCGACCACCGTCCCGCCAGACCCGTTCGACCACCGGCCCCAACCGCCGGTCGCCCCGGGAGAGCAGGCCCTCGATGTGGGAGGGCCTGCCGTCGTGGTAGCGCATCCCGATGCTCCGGCCGAGGCTCCGGTCCCCGTTGACCTCCGCACGCAGCCGCCGCAGCCGCCCGTCCACGACCTCCGGGGCGCACTGCGCGGCCCACTGGAACGGCGTGTGGGGTTTGGGGACGAAGCCGCCGATGGAGATCGTGCACCGGATGTCCCGCCGCCCGGAGGCCTCCCGCCCTGCGCGCACCACCTCCTTGGCCATCCGCGCGATCTGGAGGACGTCCTCGTCGGTCTCGGTCGGCAGCCCGCACATGAAGTACAACTTCACCTGCCGCCACCCGTTGGCGTAGGCGGTGGTGACCGTCCGGATCAGGTCCTCCTCCGAGACCATCTTGTTGATCACCCGGCGGATGCGTTCACTACCGCCCTCCGGGGCGAACGTCAGGCCGGAGCGCCGCCCGTTGCGGGCCAGCTCGTTCGCGAGGTCCACGTTGAAGGCGTCCACCCTCGTCGAGGGCAGCGAGAGCCCGGTGTTGGTTCCCTCGTACCGGTCGGCCAGCCCCTTGGTGATCTCCGCGATCTCCGAGTGGTCGGCGCTGGAGAGGGACAGCAGCCCGACCTCCTCGAACCCGGTCCGCTCCAGGCCCACCCTGACCATCTCGCCGATGCCCTCGACGGAACGTTCCCGCACCGGGCGGGTGATCATCCCGGCCTGGCAGAACCGGCACCCCCGGGTGCAGCCCCGGAAGATCTCCACGCTCATCCGCTCGTGCACGCTCTCCGCCAGCGGCACCAACGGCTGCTTGGGGTAGGGCCACTGGTCGAGATCCATCGTGGTCCGCTTGAAGACCCGGAAGGGCACCCGGTCCCGGTTCGGGACGACCCGCCGGATCCGGCCGTCCTCGTGGTACTCGACGTCGTAGAAGCGGGGGACGTAGACGCCGCCGGACTCGGCGAGCCGCAGCAGGAGTTCGTCCCGCCCGCCCGGCGCGCCCTCCCGCTTCCAGTCACGGGTGATGTCGGTGATCTCCAGCACCGCCTCCTCGCCGTCCCCGAGGACCACCGCGTCGAGGAAGTCCGCGATCGGTTCCGGGTTGAAGGCCGCGTGCCCGCCGCCGACCACCACGGGGTGCTCCTCGGTCCGCCCGTCGGACCGCAGGGGGATCCGGCCGAGGTCGAGGGCGGTCAGCAGGTTCGTGTAGCCGAGTTCGGTCGCGAAGCTGACCCCGAGCAGGTCGAAGTCGCCGACGGGCCGGTGGGCGTCGACGGTGAACTGGGGCACGCCGTGCTCCCGCATCAACGCCTCCAGGTCCGGCCACACCGAGTAGGTGCGTTCGGCGAGCACGTCCTCCCGTTCGTTGAGGATCTCGTAGAGGATCATCAGCCCCTGGTTGGGCAGCCCCACCTCGTAGGCGTCCGGGTACATCAGCGCCCAGCGGACCTCGGTCGCCTCCCAGTCCTTCGTGGTGGAGTTCAGCTCACCACCGACGTACTGGACGGGTTTGGACACCCTGGGCAGCAGCTGCTCGAGTTCGGGGAAGACGGACCGCGTGCTCACAGCGCGACAGGGTAACGAGCCCCGCCGGTTCACCGCAGGAGCAGCGTGGTCAACCGCCTCGTCGCCACCCACAGGCCCACCGCCGCCATCACCAGGAAGTAGGCGACGTGCCCCAGCATCCCCCAGTGGACGACCCCGGTGCTCAGCCCCCGCATCAGCTCGACCCCGTGGTACAGCGGCAGGCACTCGATGAGCACCCGCAGCCCGGCCGGGTAGACGTCGATCGGGTAGAAGGTGGTGGAGAACAGGAACATCGGCAGGATGGCCAGTTGGACGAAGTCGAAGTCCTGGGTGGACCGGATGAACGTCGTGCACGCCATCCCCACGGCGGCGAAGGCGAGGGACACCAGCAGCGCCGCCGGCAGCGCGAGCAGCGCCCACGGCGAGGTCAGCAGCCCCATCCCGAACATCACCGCGAGGAACCCGGCCGCGTAGGCCCCGCCTCTCAGCAGCGCCCAGCTGATCTCGGCCACGGCCACGTCCAAGGGCCCCAGCGGGGTGGCCAGCACCGCGTCGTAGAGCTTGGCGTGCCGCAGCTTGAAGAAGATGTTGAACGCCGAGTCATAGACGGCCCCGTTCATCGCCGAGGCCGCGAGCAGGCCGGGGGCGATGAACGCGGCGTAGTCGATCGGTTCGCCGCCGGGGCCGACGACCTGCCCGACGAGCACGCCGAAGCCGACGCCCAGCGACAACAGGTAGAACAGCGGCTCGAAGAAGCCGGAGAGCAGGGCCAGCCAGGCCCTGCGGTTGGCCACGAAGGCCCGTTCGAGCAGGGCGCTCGCCCGACCGGCGTAGAGGCCGGGCGGGAGGATGCGCAGCACCGTGCCCCGGGACGGGGGCGGCGGGGGCACCTCGCGGATGGGTACGTCCGTCGTCATCTCGTCACACCACCAACCGCTTGTGGAAGTGGCGGCAGGCCAGGACCGTGCCGATGCCGGCCAGGGCCAGCAGGTAGGAGAGGTGCAGGAGGGCGGGGAGCGCCTCCAGCGTGCCGAAGGCCAGGCCCCTGGCCAGTTCGGTGCCGTGCCAGAGCGGGGTGATCCACGCGACCGGCTGGACCAGCTCCGGCAGCTGGCTCACCGGGTAGAAGGTGCCGGCGAAGAGCACCATCGGCATGACCACGAACCGGAACAGCGCGTTGAACCCGGTGCCCTCCCCCTTGGTCGCCGCCGAGTACGCCACGACCGGCGCGGCGAAGGCCATTCCGGTGAGCACGGCGGCGAGCAGCGAGAGCAGCACCATCGGGTTGAGCAACGCGCCGAGCAGCGCGGCGATCAGCAGGTAGGCCAGGCCGGAGAACAGCAGCCGGAGCCCGATCCAGGTCAGCTCGCCGAGGGCGAGCCGGCGCGGGCTGATCGGGGTGGCCGCCACCGCCAGGTAGTTGCGCTGCCACTTGAACCCGGAGAGCACCGGGTAGGTGGACTCGCCGGCGGCGGTCTGCACCATGCTGACGACGAGGACGGCGGGCGCGAGGTAGACGAGGTAGTCGTGGCCCTGGGTGAACTCGCCCGGTTCCACGAGGGACCCCATGCCGATGCCCATCGCGATCAGGTACAGGGCGGGCATCAGGACGCTGGAGATCACGGTGGCCCGCCAGTTCAGGCGGTACCAGACCCAGTGCCCCTCGAGGACCCGGCCCACCTCGGCGAACAGCGAACCGGGCCGACCGGTGGCGGCGGGCGCGGTGCGGGTGCTGGGAACGTCGTTCGTCGTCACGTCAGTCCACCAGGCTCCGGCCGGTGAGCCGGAGGAAGACGTCCTCCAGGGTGCTGCGCCGCACCAGGCTGCTGACCGGGCGCAGGCCCGCCTCGAGGGCCGCCGTGAGGGCGGCGTCCCCGTTGTCGGTGTAGAGCAACAAGCGGTCGGGCAGGACCTCGACCCGCTGGGCCAGCCGGGCGGCGACGTCGGTGTGGTCGGCGACCTGCCCGAAGGGGAACCGGAGCTCCAGCACCTCCCGGGTGGAGTAGCGGCGGATCAGGTCGGAGGGCGACCCCTCGGCCGCGATGCGTCCCCCGTCCATCACGACGAGCCGGTCGCACAGCTGTTCGGCCTCGTCCATGTAGTGGGTGGTGACGATGAGCGTGACGCCCTGCTGCTTGAGGCGGAACAGCCGGTCCCAGAGCACGTGCCTGGCCTGCGGGTCCAGGCCGGTGGTCGGCTCGTCCAGCAGCAGGACCTCCGGGTCGTTCACCAGGGCGCGGGCGATCGTCAGCCGCCGCTTCATCCCCCCGGACAGCGGCTCGACCTTCGCGTCGGCCCGGTCGGAGAGCTGCGCGAACTCCATCAGCTCGCCGGCCCGTTCCCGCACGGCGGCGCGGGACAACCCGAAGTAGCGCCCGTAGACCTGGAGGTTCTCCCGCACGGTCAGCTCGACGTCGAGGTTGTCCTGCTGGGGAACGACCCCCAGCCTCGCCCTGATGCGCGGGCCGTCGGTGTCCGGGTCCATGCCGAGGACACGCAGCTCCCCGCCGCTGCGAGGGGAGAGGCAGGACACCATGCGCATGGTGGACGACTTGCCCGCGCCGTTGGGGCCGAGGAAACCGAAGGACTCGCCGGGCGCGATGTCGACGTCGACACCCCGGACGGCCTCGAAGGAGCCGAACCGTTTGACGAGCCCCCTGGCGTGGATCAGTGAACCAGCTGTTGCCACGAGGATCGACCCTAGGAGGTGGCACCGACGGAAAGCGAGCGTTTTCCCCGAGGTGACCGAGCCGGCACCACCACTCCGCTGCCCAGGACGCCGGGAGCGCGCCCCGGCGCCCTCCTGACGAGCGGACAAC
>NZ_AGVX02000044.1 GCF_000239155.1 Actinoalloteichus spitiensis RMV-1378 | reverse complement strand
CCGGGGCGCAGGCGAGGGTTCCCCGTGAGGAACTCGCCTCCTGGCGCAGGTCGGACGAGCGGGAGCTGCGTCGGCGTCTCCAGCGCGCGCGGGAGGAGGGCGACCTCGCCGGGGACGCAGACGTGGCGGACCTGGCCCGGCACGTGATGACCACGGTCCACGGCCTCGCGGTAGGGGCGACGCACGGCGCAACCCGGGCGGAACTCGACCGGGTCGTCGACCTGTTCCTGTCCGCGCCGCCCTGGGCGGGGTCCCCTGCCTGAGCCAGGGGGCTCCGGCGCGCCGTCGAGGAACCGGGGACGGGGGGCCGCCGCCGACGGGGGCGCGGTTGAGCGGACGGCGCCCCGTCGCCGTGCCCGGGTGATCCCGGCCGTTCGGCCGGAGGCGTTCCTCCCTCAGGGGCGGCGGCCGCGCCGGGCGATCCAGGCGGCGGCCTGCGTCCGCCGCTGCATCCCCAGCTTCGCCAGCACCGAGGTCACGTAGTTCTTCACGGTCTTCTCCGCGAGGAAGAGGCGCTGGGCGATCTGCCGGTTGGTCAGGCCCTCGCCGATCAGGTCGAGCACCCGCCGTTCCTGTTCGGTCAGGGCGGCCAGTTCCTCGGGGGTCTGTTCCCGGCGAATGCGTTCCAGCACCCGCTCGGTGGTGACGGCGTCCAGCAGGGACCGGCCCGCCGCCACCTCCCGCACGGCGGCGACCAGGTCCTGGCCCCGCACCTGTTTGAGCAGGTAGCCGGAGGCGCCCGCGATGATCGCTCCCACCATCGCCTGTTCGTCGTCGAAGGCGGTGAGCACCAGGCAGCGGGGTGGTCGGTCGAGCTGGCGGAGCTCGCGGCACAGCGACACGCCGTCGCCGTCGGGGAGGCGCACGTCGACGACGGCGACCTGGGGGGCCACCAGGCGGGCCCTGGCCAGGGCCTCGCCCGCGCTGCCCGCCTCGGCCACGACCTCGATGTCGTCCTCGGAGTCCAGCAGGTCCCGCAGGCCTCGGCGGACGACCTCGTGGTCGTCGACGAGGAGCACACGAATGGCCACGGGACCACGCTACGACCCCAGGCCGCCGGCCTGGCCGAGGGCTGCCCGCCCGGGTGGCGGTGGCAACCGCGCCGGCCGGACAACGACTGGCACTCGCGGGTGCCGAGTGCCAGATTTTCGGCTGTTCCGGGAACAACGCCCCCATCGCGCCCGTTGGCACTCATGACAGGCGAGTGCTAAATCGGGTGGCGGGAGCGGGGCGGGGAACCCCACCGACCAGCCCGTGAGCACGCACGAGACCGAGTACCGACTCAGAGCGGAGAGGGAGTTCGAGATGACCACGAGTGCTCGTCGACCGGTGTGGGATCCGTTCAGCGCGCTGGTGCGCGGTGTCGACAGGGACATCGACCGCAGGTTCGACGCGATGGTCGACCGGGCGTTCGGCGCCCGGCGCGCGGCCGGGTTCGTCCCGGCTGCGGACGTGGTGCGCAGCGGTGACGACGTGACGATCACGCTGGAACTGCCCGGGGTGGACGTCGCCAACGACGTCGCCGTCGAGGTGTCCCAGGGCCGGTTGGTGATCAGCGGCCAGCGGCGAGAGGAGGAACGGGCCGACAGCGACGCGGTCCTGGCCCGGGAGATCAGGGGCGGTGGCTTCCGCCGCGAGTTCGCCCTGCCCCGGCACGTGACCGCCGAGCAGGTGAGCGCCGACTACGACCAGGGGCTGCTGCGGGTCCTCGTGCGCCAGGTCACGCCCCGCGAGGCGGTGGCCACGCGGGTGCCCGTCCGGCAGGCGGCGGTGGAGGCGACCCTCGAGCCCAGCGAGCCCGAGGGCGAGCGGCCCACCGCGGAGTGAGGCGATCAGGTGACCCCGGCCCTGCGCGCGGGCCGGGGTCACTGGTCGGGGTCAACGGATGTCGGCCAACACCTCGTCCCATGCCGCCGCGATCTGCCGAGCGCAGGTCTCGGGAGCGACGCCACCCACCCCCGTGCCCAGACCGGGCATCGCGACGCTGCGTACGGCGTGCCGGACCGGCATGCCGCTCTCCAGCAGCCCCTCCGCCCAGAGCCGGAGCACGGCTCGCGCGGCGAGGTAGGGGTGCACGGTGTCCTGGGGAAGGAGCTCCCCGGGTTCCCGCATGGTCGGCGCGCTGATCAGCCAGCCGGGCCGGACGGCCCCCGTGGGCACCGCGAGCGACTCGCCCACCGGAAGCTCCCCGCCGTGGTAGGCGAGCACGGCACTGCGGACGTTCTCCTCGACCTGGGGGAAGGCCCTGGCGTAGAGCGCGTCGATGCCGCCGCGCATCCAGCCGTACGAGTTGGCCGGGCTGACCACGGCGTCAACGGGGAGTTCCAGGATGGAGCCCTGGTGCACGCTCATTCCCGGTCTTGCCTCGGAGATCCCGTGCCACGCCTTCGCCGTGCGGTCGTCCAGCGCGCAGAGCACCAGCTGGAGCTGTTGGCCTCCTCGGAGTGTGGAACGCACCGAAACGTCGGTCACGCCCCAAGCATTTCAGGAGCCCGGCCGCCGACGTAACCAGGGCGTCCGTTGCCAAGCAGTGATCTTCATCCAGCAGGGTGGGTGGGCTGTCCTCCGGGTGGGAGATCGTCGCCGTCCGTTCGTCCCCACCCCCCGACGACCACCCCTGGCCGGCCCGTAGGGTGGCGAACATGCCGCGTGTCGTCTATCTCGGTCCCGAGGGAACGTTCAGCGAGCAGGCGGCACGGGCCCTGGCCGGCTCCGAGGTGGTTCCGGGGGACTGGGCGCTGGCGCCCTCGGCCACCATCCACGAGGCGGTGCGGTCGGTCTCCGGGGCCTCCGGAACCACGCCCACCGCCGAACTGGCCGTCGTGCCGGTCGAGAACAGCGTCGAGGGCTCCGTCGTCGCGACCCTGGACGCGCTCAGCTCCGGGGCACCCACCGTGGCCGTGGCCGAGACCGTGCTCCCGGTCCGCTTCAGCGTGCTGACCCGTCCCGGCACGACCCTCGACCAGGTGCGGACCGTCGCGACGCACCCGCACGCCGCGGCCCAGGTGCGGGGTTGGCTCGCCGACAACGTCCCCCAGGCCACCGTGCTGCCCAGCACCTCGACCGCGGCCGCCGCCAGGTCGGTCCGGGACGGGGAGGTGGACGCGTCGATCAGCACGCCGGTGGCCGCCGAGCACTACGGCCTCGTGGCCGTGGCCGGGGACGTCGCCGACGTCCGGCATGCCGAGACGCGCTTCCTGCTGCTCAGCCGTCCCGTCGCGCCGCCGCCGCCGACCGGGTGGGACCGCACCTCCATCGCGGTCGTGCTGCCCAACCACCCCGGGTCCCTCGCGGGCGCCCTCCACGAGCTGGCCCTGCGCGACATCAGCCTGAGCCGGATCGAGTCGCGTCCGACCAGGAACCGCCTCGGCGAGTACCGCTTCTTCCTGGATCTCGACGGTCACGTCCGCGAGTCGCGGATGGCGGACGGACTGGCCGCCCTCCGGCGCCGTTGCGTCACCGTCCGGTTCCTCGGGTCGTTCCCGAAGGCGGACGCGATCCCGAGGGCTCACGGCCCCGACGAGGGCCGGCACACGTCCGACGAGGTGTTCGCCGAGGCCAGCGCGTGGGTGCGCGCGGTCAGGGAGGGGAAAGAGGTATGAGCGCGTTCCGGCTGGTCCTGGCGAGGCACGGCGAGACGGAGTCCAACGTGGGCGGTGTGCTGGACAGTCGGCCACCCGGTCCACCCCTCACCGACCTGGGGCGCCTCCAGGCGGAGGCCCTCGCCGAGGTGCTCGCCGAGGAACCGGTCGTCGCCGTCTACGCCAGTGTGGCCACCCGGGCGCGGCAGACCGCCGCGCCACTGGCCGCCCGGCACGGGCACACCGTGGAGGTGCTGGAGGGCGTCCACGAGGTGCAGTGCGGTGACCTGGAGGGACGGTCCGACGTCGACGCGCTGAGGACGTTCCACGAGATCTTCGGCTCCTGGCACACGGGACTCCTGAACAGCCGCCTTCCCGGCGGCGAGTCCGGCCAGGACGTGCTCGACCGATTCCTGCCCGTGCTCGAGGAGCTGCGGGACCGGCATCCCGAGGGCACCGTCGTCCTCGTCAGCCACGGAGCCGCGCTGCGCCTGGTGGGGGGCTTTGTCGCCGAGAACGTGCCGGGTCGGGCGGCGGAGGAGGTCCTGCTGCCCAACACCGGCCGCATCGTCCTGGAGAGCGACACCTCGGCCGCCGGCGGGTGGCGCTGCGTGTTCTGGACCGGGCACGACGACATCGGCGACGACCAGCCGGCCGGCGCGGGCGCGGCCGGTGACTGACCAGCGGCGGAGCCGCTGGTTCAGGCCCAGCCGAGCTCGTGCAGGGTCTCGTCGTCGATGCCGAAGTGGTGGGCGATCTCGTGGACGACGGTGATGGCCACCTCGTCCACCACCTCCTCCTCGCTCCCGCACATCTCCAACAGCGGGCTCCGGTACACGAAGATGCGGTCCGGCAGCATCCCGGTGTAGGTGGAGTCGCGTTCGGTGAGCGCGACTCCCTCGTACAACCCCAGCAGCCCGGGGTCCTCCTCGTTGTGGTCCTCCACCAGGACGACCACGTTGTTCATGGCGGCGGCGAACCGCTCGGGGACGAGGTCGAGCGCCTCGGAGACCAGTTCGTCGAAGCGGGCCCGGGACATCTCTACCGGCATCAGTTTCCTTCGCTGTCCAGTTCGCCCGACTGGTCGGGGGCGCCGGACGGGGGAACCGCGTCCGACGGCTCACCCGAGGGCTCGGCCGGCACGGACGGTTCCTCGGTCGGCACCGGGACGCCCGGCCGCACCGTATCCGTCGGAGGCGGCGCAGGCTGGTCGCCCACGGTGATGTCGCCGGTCACGCTACCGGTGATCGGGGCGTAGCCGCTGCCGTCCGGGAGCAGCTGCGCCACGAAGCACTTGACCTTCCTAGTGCCGGCCTCCCAGCTCTCGGGCGCGAGGGTGCTCCACGAGGGGACCACCCCCTTGTCGACCACCGGCATCCCCGCGTACTCCGTCGAGGCCTCCCGGCACGCCGGTGCGAGGTACTCGTCCTGGGCGTCGGTGCCGGGGTAGGCGTCGGGGAACTGGTCGGAGAGGTCGATGACGGAGACGATCTCCTGGGCGTGCGGTTCCGCGCAGTCCACCGGGTCGGCCAGGTTCGCGCCGTTGATCCCCAGGCAGACGCCCGGCTCGTGGACATCGGCCTGTTCCAGCTCGGCCACCCGCCCCGTGATCGGGTAGAGCCCGCCGGAGATCGTGGTCAGCTGGAGCGCGCAGTGCATGGTCCGGTCCCCGTCGTTCCAGGTGTCCCGGTCGGGGGTGAAGGCGTTGACGCTGAACCGGCCGTGCGGGTCGAGGCGGCCGTCCAGGTAGTCCCTGGACAGCGGGACGCACTGCTGGTCCTTGAGTTCCAGCCACTGCTCCGGGGTGGGGAAGGGGGCGTCCTCGTCCGCGTAGGGGAACCTCGGTGCCGGCGGTGCCGGCGGTTCGACACCATCGGAGGGAGCGGTCCCCGCTCCCGGTGCCGCTGCCGGGCCGGCGGCGGGAGCGCCCTCCCCGCCGTCGTCCGGGACGACCTCACCGTTCTCGTCGACCTGGATCTGGGCGAGGTCGACCTTCCCCGTGACCTCGAAGAGGTGGGGTTCGCCGCAGGTCACGGTCCTGATGTCCGAGGCGTCGTCCTCGGTCCAGAACAGGCACTCACCCGGGTTGGCCTCGAACACCAGCTGGTACGGCTGCGGCTCCTGCTCGCTCTCCTCACCACCGCGTTCGGCACCAGGACTGGGGCGGTCGCCCCCGGGTCCGCCAGGGGGCAGGATCGCCAACGCGGTCGCGATGAGCACCGCGGTCGCGCCGAGCACCGCGCCGATCATGATCACGCGCGTGTTGCGGCGGCGGGGGTTCTGCCGTTGCTCGCTCTGCTCGCTCATATCGGGCATCTCATCCATCATGCCTGCTCAGGAGGTGCACACTGATCGTGCTCCACCTCAACCTACCTGGCCAAATTCGTCCATTCGGGTGAAAATAGCGTCTAGTGGTGGGAATTTTGCGTCCCAGTTACCAAGGAAGCACGGTGCCGTGGGGGTAGCCAATGACGAATCATGACCGAGACCACGACCCGAAGCAGCCTCCCGAGAGTAATGAGGGTGCGTCCGGCCGGCACGGCGAAGGCGGTGGGTCCACGCCACCACCGCAGGGACGGCGCGGCAGCGGCCCGGGATCGTCCCGCCCGACCCCGCCGAGGCGGGGCCAGATCAGGCAGCAGGAGTTCGGGGTGACCACCCCCCGCGAACCCACCCTCGCCGAGAAGCGGGCCAGGATGGCGGCCGAGCGGCGACGCCGCGAGGAGGAGGAGCGCGCCGCCGCGGAGGCCGAGGCCAGGGCGAGGACCCGCAAGCGCATCCTGATCGGCGGCGGCGTCACCGTCGGCGTCGTGGCACTGGTCGCCGTGATGTACGCGGCCGCCCAGCCCAACGAGGAGGTCACCGCCTACTGCGTCGACGCCGAGGACAACATCGTCGAGGACGAGAGCTACTGCGACCCGCAGCAGGCTTCCTCCAACGGAGGCTACGTCGGGACGGGCGGCCTGATCTGGATCGCGGGGAACAGCTACCACTACAACTACGGAGGGACCCCCAACCCGGGAGGGACCGTGTCCGGGGGGTCTACTGTGCGTCCCAACAACGCGGAGATCAGGACCCAGTCCGGGACCACCATCCAACGGGGTGGTTTCGGCACCGGACGGGGCAGCGGGGGGAGCTGACCAGGTGCACCGGGAGATGTCGGAGCCAAGGCCGGACTGGCGGCAGCGGGTGGAGTCGCAGGGGCTGGTCTTCGGGACCCCCTCACGCGGCAGGGACGGGGAACCGCGTCCCTACTGGGACGAGTCGGTGCACTACGTGTTCCAGCTGGACGAGGTGCTGTCGGTGGAGGCGGACGTCGAGCTGCTGCACTCGATGTGCCTCGAAGCGGTGGAGAACGCCGTCGCCGCCGACCGCTTCCGGGACTTCGGCATCTCCGAGCAGGTGTGGCCCTACGTGGTCGAGTCCTGGAAGCGGCACGACCCGTACCTCTACGGGCGCTTCGACCTGCGCTACGACGGGACCGGGCCGGCGAAGCTGCTGGAGTACAACGCGGACACCCCGACCTCCCTGCTGGAGGCCGCCGTCGTGCAGTGGCACTGGCTCACCGACACCCACGAGGGGTCGGACCAGTGGAACTCGATCCACGAGAAGCTGGTGGCCCGGTGGGAGCACATCGCCGGTTCACTGCCCTCCGACGAGATCCACTTCACCTGGTCAGGGGGAGACAGCACCGGCGAGGACCACATCACCGCCGCCTACCTCCAGGAGACCGCCGCCGAGGCCGGCCTCAACACCGTCGGCCTCCCCATCGAGGAGATCGGCTGGGACTCCCTGCTGGAGCGGTTCGTCGACCTGGAGGAGGCCCCCATGTCGACGGTCTGCAAGCTGTACCCGTGGGAATGGGTGGTCGACGACGTCTTCGGCGAGCACGTCCTGCCCTCCCAGCCGCAGACCCTCTGGGTCGAACCGCTGTGGAAGATGCTGCTGTCGAACAAGGCCCTGCTCGCCGTCCTCTGGGAGATGTACCCCGGCCACCCCAACCTGCTGCCGGCCTACCTGGACGACCCGGGCATGCTCACCGAGTACGTCCGCAAGCCCAGGTTGGGACGGGAGGGCGCCAACATCCGGATCGTCGCTCCCGGGATGGAGCAGGAGACGGGCGGCGTGTACGGGGACGAGGGTTTCGTCTACCAGATGCTCGACCCGCTCCCCGAGTTCGACGGCATGCGCCCGGTTCTCGGCGCCTGGGTGGTCGGCGACGAGTCGGCGGGGCTGGGGATCAGGGAGTCCGCCGGACTGGTCACCGACGACGGCGCCGCCTTCGTGCCACACCGGATCCCCGGCTGAGGCGCCGACGAGCCGCCGCAGACGTTGCATAACGGTCAAAGATCTGGACCCGCCGGTCGCCTGGTGGCCCTTCTCGGGTAAGACTGGGTCCGCCGACAGGCCGCAGTGGCCAGTCAGACCGGAGGAGGTTCCACGCCGTGGCCAGCTCACTCGCCACCCAGACCCAGCTCGCCCTGAACGCGGACTACTTCTCGATGCTCGGCCAGGGTGTGGGCGCGATCGTCCTCTACGCGGTCGTGGGGCTGCTGCTGATGCTGGTCGCCTTCTTCGCGATCGACCTCACCACCCCCGGCCGGTTGAACGAGCTGGTGCGGGCCGGCAAGCCCAACGCCGTGGTCATCACGTCGTCCGGGTTGTTCAGCATGGCGCTGATCGTCGTCGTCGCCATCTACAACGCCTCCGGCAGGTTGCTGGAGGGGCTGATCGGCGCCGTGGTCTTCGGCCTCGTCGGCATCGTCGCCCAGGTCGTCGCCGTGCGGGTCCTCGAGTGGGTGGCGAGGGTGCAGATCGGTCAGCTCGTCCACGACGACGAGCTGACCGCCGGGAGCTTCGTGGTGGCCGCCGCGCACCTCGCGCTCGGGCTCGTCGTCGCCGTCTCCATCATCTGACCGGAGCGGAACGGCTGACGAGGGGCACCGGCCCGCTGACCGGACGCCGGCCCCGCACCTCCCGTGCCCCCGGACGCGTCACGCCGTGACCTCCTGGGCGACCTTCCGGTCCAGGGTGACCCGGACCAGGGCGGCGGCCAGCCGGGCGTAGTCCTCGGGGTCGTCCACCTCCGCCGCGAGCCGGTCGGGGTCGGTGGGCAACCCCACGCGCCCGGCGCCGTCGAGCGCCTTCTGGTCGAAGAAGGGGCGGAGCCCCGGCCACACCAGCTGAACCTCCCGGCAGAAGATGTCCGCCCCGGTAGGACCGATCCGGCGGAACTCGGTGAGCAGGTCACGCAGCCGGTCCCGGTCCACGACCGTCCTGCCGTCCTCGGTGCGGCTGGCCTTGTCCCGCATCCGCCGCAGATCGCCACCGTAGCGGTCCCGCACCAGCTCGGCGCCCTCCCGCAGCGACGTCGCCGTGCTCTCGTCGTACCGGCGGTAGTGGGCCCTTCCCAGCGCGTCGACCAGTTCCTGCCAGCCGGCCGCCGCCACCCGCGCCGGCGTTCCGTAGCCGCTCCTGACGAGTTCGCGTGACGTGGCCATCGCCAGGTGGGACTGGACCGGCGCCGAGGCCAGCATGGACAACACCAGCAGCCGGTACAGCGGTGCCGGTTTGTCCTGGAGGGCGATACCCCCCTCCTCCGAGTAGGTGCGTCCCGCGCGGTCCAGCAGGACACGAACCTTCCCCTTCGCCATCTCCGACCGTCCTCCCCTCCGGCCCTGCCGTCCTGCCCGCGGGGTACCCGCGTCCCCGGGCCCGACACCACCGGGGCCTGAGGTCCGGGTTCGGCCGGCGGGCCGCGTCCGGTGCGCTGACGTAGCCTGCGGGGTATGGCGGTCGATGTCTCGGATCAGGCTCTCGCCGGGCTGGGCCGGCGGGTGCGCCGGCTCCGCACCCGCCGAGGACTGAGCCAACAGCAGCTGGCGACGGTCAGCGGTCTGAGCGAGCCGCACCTGTCCAGGCTGGAGAGCGGGGACCGGCTGCCCTCCCTGAACGTGCTGGTGCGGCTGGCGGCGGGGCTCGACGTGCCGGTGGCGGAACTGTTCACCGACCAGCCGCCGGGGCCGGCGGCGGTGGTGCTGCGGGGCGCGGACGTGCCCAGTGTCAGCAGTGGTGGCCTGTCCGCTCAGGTGCTGACCCCTCGGGCGGTGGTGCCTGGCCTGTACGCGGCCCGGTACCGGCTCGAACCGGTGGGGCGGGACACGGATCTGGCCACGCATGACGGCCACGACTGGGTGTACGTGCTCGCAGGTCGGTTGCGGATCGAGTTCGGTACCGAGACGGTCGTGCTCGATCCTGGTGACAGTGCCAGTTTCAGCTCCCGGGTTCCGCACCGGTTGGGGGCGGAGGGTGCGGCGCCCGCCGACTTCCTGGCGATCGGCTGCACCCGCTGAGGCTGCCGCACCAGGCGGGTCAGGCGGGGCCGAGCACGTCGGTGACGACGCAGGCCGTGTTGTCGGGTGCGCCCGCCTCCTGGACCAGGGTGGCGAGGCGGGTGGCGGTGCGGGTGGCGGTGCCGGCGGCCAGGAGTGCGCCGCGTAGTCGCGCTTCCCCGACGACGGCGTGCAGGCCGTCGGTGCACAGCAGGTACCTGTCACCCGTGCGCGCTTCCCGGAGGTGGACGTCGGGTTCCCCCGTTCCCTGCGTGGTCAGGGCCCGGAGCAGCGCCGCTCGCCGCGGGTGGGCGGCAGCCTCCTCGGCGGTCAACCGC
Source organism: Actinoalloteichus spitiensis RMV-1378 (assembly GCF_000239155.1). Lineage (GTDB taxonomy): Bacteria > Actinomycetota > Actinomycetes > Mycobacteriales > Pseudonocardiaceae > Actinoalloteichus_B > Actinoalloteichus_B spitiensis. Next base: position 4,608 of record NZ_AGVX02000044.1, on the reverse strand, counting down.
CCCTCGTCCACCAGTGACTGGACGAACGTGTGGTCGTGGGTGAGCTGGGAGAGTTCGCCGTCGCGCAGCAGGTAGGCGCGGGAGTCACCGATGTGGGCCAAGGCGAACCTCGACCCGGACCACAGCATCGCGGTCACCGTGGTGCCCGCCTCGGCGAGACCGGGCGCGGAGGTGCCGAACTCCCGGACCGCCTCGGCGGCGGCGGACACCGCGTCCCCCAGCACGACGGCGACGTCCCCGTGCCCCTCGGCCCCGTCCAGCCTCCGCACCGCCTCGACAGCCGCCGCGCTCGCCGTGCGTTCCGACCCCGGCGCGCCGAAGCCGTCCGCCACCACCTGGAGTCGACCTCCCGCGTACGCCACGTCCTGGTTGCTGGACCGTACCGGGCCGCCGTCCACATGGGTGGCCGAGTCGAGCCGCCACCGCCGCGTCTCCGTGGTCATGCCGTTGTCCTTCCTCGTCAGACGACGGACGAGGTGGGTGGCCAGCTGGCGCCGGGCGGCGGTGTCCGCCTCCACCTGGCGCCAGTAGGAGGCCACCTCCGCCGCCGCTGCGGCGGGTGGCAGGTCCGCCACGACCCGGATCCGGGCCAGCGGCATGCCCAAGCCCCGCAGGGACGCGACGAGCCTGGCGCGGTCCAGCTGGTCGCGGTCGTAGGACCGGTAGCCCGACCACGGGGCGACCTGGGCGGGCCGCAGCAGTCCCAGCTCGTCGTACAACCGCAACGCCTTGGGCGTCAGACCGGAGGCTCGCGCGAACTCCCCGATGCTCAGGCCGGCCATGTCCCCTCCTCGTCCCGGGCTCCTCGCCCGTGCCCACGACACTGGGCTCTGCCCCAGGGGGAAGGTCAACCGGCGCGACGTGCCCGGCGGGGAATCCCCTGTCACCGGCACGAAGGACCAGGAGCCGGCTCGGGCGTGGCTGGCCCGCCGTGCGTCCTCGCCCCGGCCCCTGCCCGAGCGGTACGGGCACCGCGCGTCGACCGCACGTGGCTGCCCGGGCGTCCCGCCGACCGCCGGAGGGGTTCCGGTGTCGGCAACCGCGGGACCACCCAGCGGGGCCGGCCGTCGCGGTCCCCGGGGTGCCTCAGGAGCGCAGGGCGGGCAGCACCTCGGCGGCGATCTCCTCCACCACGCTCTCGTGACCCGCGTACGGGCCGTCGGACCTCGGCCAGTGCACGACCACGTCGGTGAATCCCAGCTCCCCGGCCCGGCCCAGCGCGTCCCGGAAGTACTCCACGCTCGTCAGCCCGTACGCACCGCCGGAGTCCAGGCTCAGGTAGCGGTCCACGCTCGTGCTGCCCCTGTTCTCGGAGCTGAGCACCTCGTCCATCAGCGCGGAGAGCTCCACCACCGAGCTCCACCACTCCCGCTCGTCCTCGGTCTGCCGGCCGGTGGTCACCCATCCGTCGCCGTGGCGCGCGACCAGCCGCATGGACCGCCTTCCGTTGGCGGCCAGGACGAAGGGCGCCCGGGGCCGCTGCACGCAACCGGGGGCGCTGCGGGCGTCGACGGCCTCGTAGTAGTCGCCCCGCCAGGTGGTGCGGTCGTTGGTCAGGACGGTGTCGAGGAGTTCGACGAACTCGCCGTACCGGTCCACCCGGGCCCGAGGGGGGAGTTCCCGTCCCCCGAGCACCTCGACGTCGTAGCCGGCACCTCCGGCTCCGACCCCGACCAGCAGCCGCCCGTCGGAGACGTCGTCCAGGGCGGCGACCTCCCTCGCGAACGGCACGGGGTGCCGGAAGTTGGGGGAGGCGACGTAGGTGCCCAACCGGATCCGGCTGGTGACGAGCGCGGCGGCGGTCAGGGTGGGCACGGCGGAGAACCAGGGCCCGTCGACCAGGGACCGCCACCCGAGGTGGTCGTAGGTCCAGGCGTGGTCGAAGCCGTACTCCTCGGCCGCGCGCCACTTCGGTTCGGCGGCCCACCAACGGTGTTCGGGGAGGATCACGATGCCAACTCGCACGCGGGTTGACCTTACGTGTCCGGGGCCCGGACGGGAAACCACCTCACGGTTCTCGCGGAGCCCCACCCCGGGTGGTTTGAGCCGGTTCGGCCGTTTTCAACTGTCGATGTTCGGGCATCTGGGGCAGGTTCGCGGGAGGGAGCCAACTGGAAGGGGTGGCCGCATGAACCGTCGACTCCGGGGCCCGCTCGCCGCCGCCCTGCTCGGCACGGTGCTCGTCGCCGTCGTCGGTGCCGGGCCCCCGACGAGCCAGCGCGGCGGTGCTGCGGCGGTGGCCGCGACGGTCGACCAGACGGACCCAGCGGCGGATCGACACGACTGGAGTTCGAGGTCGGGCCTCCGGGGCCCCTCCCCGGCAGCCGGTGGCGCCAGTGGCGGGAACCGGCCCCACGAGGGGACCGGAGACCTGGCGGACGCTCGGGGAGTGCGGTTCGACCCCGATCTCACGGGCCCCGGGGCCGAGGTGGAGGCCGACCCCACCCCCTACTCGGTGATCGGCGAGGACGACCGGCGGCGGGTGACCATGACCACGGCGTACCCGGCGCGTGCCGTCGTCTACGTCACCCAGAGCACGAGCTGGTGCACCGGCTACCTGTACGCCGCGAACATGGTCGCCACGGCCGGCCACTGCGTGCACGGTGGCCCGGGGGCCGACTGGAAGACCGACTTCCGGGTCTACCCCGGTCGGAACGGGAGCCACGCCCCCTACGGCTACTGCGGAGTCCTCGACGTGTTCGCCACCGTGGGCTGGACCCGGGACGGCAGCATCGACCACGACTACGCGGCCCTCCGGTTGGACTGCACGGTCGGCGCCACCACCGGGTGGTTCGGCCACCAGGCGCCCGGCCCCATCGCGGTGGGCGCCACCACGGTCACCCAGGGGTACCCGCAGGACCTGGCGCCCACCGCCTCCCAGTGGCAGAGCGTCGACGAGGTACGACGGGTCACCGACCACCGCGTATACCACCACAACGACACCTTCGGCGGGCAGAGCGGCGCCCCGATCTACCTGCCCGCGAGTTCCTGCCACCCGTGCGCGGTGGCCGTGCACGCCTACGGCTGGGGGGTGGAGAACAGCGGCACCAGGATCACCGAGGAGGTGTTGGGCAACCTGACCCGCTGGCAGCGAGCGTGACGGCGGACACCAGCGGCGCCGTGCTTGACCGGACGAGGGGGCGGGTAGGCCATCCGGATGGCGGGCGTCACTCGCCGCTCACCAGCGGTGATGGTGGGGCCGGAATAATTTCGCGCACTGCTCTGTTCCAGTGGTGAACGGTTGCACCGGCTAACGAACAGGAGGGGCAGAACGATCAGACCCACGGAGATGCGACCGGCGCCCATCGAGGAAGGGACAGGCGTATGGCCCGACGACTGACCACGACGCTCGCTGCTTTCGCCCTGGCCATCATGGCCGCGTTCGGATTCCTGGCGATCAACCACTCGAACCCGGCCCCGACCATCGACATCCACCTCGTCGTCGCGACCGATTGATGCTAGCGCCACCCGAGGAGATCCGACCGTGGGGGTGGACCGAGGGCGCACGGGCCGTACCCGTTCACGCGGACCAGTGCGAACAGGGAAGACCCGCTCCCGGCCGCTCCCCTGGTCGGCGTGCCGGGCACGGGCCGGGTGCCCGTGCCCCGGAGTGAGGACGTTCACGTGGACAAGCCCGGCCTGGTCGCTTCCGACGTGGACGGCACCCTGCTGGACCCGCTCGAACAGCTCCGCCCGCGTACCGCCTCGGTGATCACCAGGGTGCTCGACGCCGCCATCCTGGTGGTCCTCGCCACCGGGCGGTCACCCCGCTGGGTCTACCCGGTGGCCCGAGCACTCCGCGTCGGCGGACTCGCCGTGTGCGTGAACGGGGCGGTGATCCTGGACGTCGAGCGCCGGACCGTGCTGCGCACGCACGCCATGGATCCGCCGCTGCTGCACGACGTGGCGGGCGTCATGCTCGACGCGCTGCCCGGCTGCGCCCTGGCCGTGGAGCAGTGCGTCGACGCCGGCTCACCGCAGCACCCGCCCGAGGACGACACCCGCGGCGCCCCGGTGCCGCTGGTCGGGGACGGCTACCAGAGCCCTCGGGGGGTCCACCGGCTGAGCCCGGTTCCACTCGCCGAGCTCCTCGGCCGTCCCGCCGTCCGGATGATCGTCCGCCACCCCGCCTTGTCCAGCCGCGAGATGGCGAGGGCGGTCGGGCCGCTCGTCTCGGACGCCGTCGAGATCACCTACTCCACGGACGAGGGGCTCATCGACGTGATGCGCGCGGGCGTGAACAAGGCGATCGGCCTCGCGGAGGTGGCCGACCTGCACGGCGTGGACCAGGCGGACGTGGTCGCCTTCGGGGACATGCCCAACGACATCCCGATGCTGCGCTGGGCCGGGCACGGCGTGGCGATGGAGAACGCGCACCCGGACGTGCTGGCGGCCGCGGACGAGACCACCGCCTCCAACGCCGAGGACGGCGTGGCGCGGGTCCTGGAGCGCTGGTTCTGACCAGCCCCGCGCGGCTGGCCCGGGCGGACGCGGAACGCGGAGCCGTTGCGGGCACCGCCCGCCGGGCATCCCGCCCGGGCGGTGGGTCGCGGTGGCGGCCGGTGGTCGCCTCGAGCAGGCCCCGCCGGCCCGTTCCGCCCGGTGCCC
>NZ_AGVX02000045.1 GCF_000239155.1 Actinoalloteichus spitiensis RMV-1378 | reverse complement strand
AGGTGGCCGGGGAGGAGGGCCCGGGGGCGGGGGTTCCGCGCGGCGACCCGCGCGGGATCACCGGCGCGCGAGGGCGCCCACCGGTCAGGCCCCAGCCCGCCGGACCCGCCCGGCCGGTGGCGCGGAGGTCTCATCCCCCTGGTGTGCCCCACCCGCCGAGCAGCTCGGTCAGGGCCGACTCGAACCAACCCCGGTCCAGGCCCACTCCACTGCCGCTGACCAGCCGGAACTCGACACCGTTGCCCGCGCGTCCCACACAGTCGAAGGGACCGTGGCCCTCGTCGATCCAGCCGAGCCACACCGTCGTCCCGCGCACGGTCGTGGTCGTCCGCGTGGCCCACTCGTGCGAGGAGGGTTGGGGTGGTACGACCAGTCGCCCCCGCCCGGTGCGCTGCGCGACCAGGCGCAGCTCCCGCCCACGGTCCGGTCCGCCGCTGTAGAGGACCTCGACCTCGGTGCGGCCCGCCGCGTTGGTGAAGCGCGCGGCGCTGTCGACCGCCAGCCCACCGAGGTGCTCCGGGAGACCGAGGCTGGCCAGCAGCTCCACGTGGTGCGGTGGTGTGACCCAGTCCCCCTCGTGGGCGGTGTCCCCGTCCCGCTGGAACCGCCAGATCCCGGTGGGGACGACGACCATCTCGACGTCGTGGTGCCTGGCCCAGTAGCTCAGTTCCGCGAAGGGAACGGCGGCCAGTCGGGACGGAGCCTCGGGGTCGGCGGGGCGCAGCGAGCGGTGCAGGTCGAGGAGTTCCTCCTCGGTGAACTCGCCCTCCAGGACGGACACCTCCACCATGGTCCGCCCCAGCCGCGCCGAGGTCCCCCTGTTACCGAGGTAGTCGACGCCGAACCACAGCACGTGCCGCCCGTCCAACGGTCGCGCGAAGGTCCGGCTGCGCCAGAGGCTGGGGTGGTCGAGGGCGGGTACCGCCCAGTCGTACAGGAACTGCTTCACGCGCAGGCGCCGCCCCTCGCCGGCGACCTCGTACCGGTAGGCGGAGGGGTTCGCGCGGGACCAGGGGGACCTGCCGACGTCGCGGCCGCCAGGACGGCCAGGAGGTGCCTCCCGGCGCAGCGTGCCCGTCCGGGCCACGCACCCGGCGGGAAGCCGGCCGGGGACCCACACCACGAAGTTGCACCAGGGTTGCGCCTGGGCCGGCGGGACCTCCTCGGGAACGGCGGGCAGGTCAGCGGGATCGGACAGCACGCGGAACGGCGGGACACCGAGTGGTGCGCCGGCGGTGGGGAACGGAGTGGACACGGCTCGCCCTTCTGGGGGACGTCGGAGAGGACCGAGCCTGGCACCTCGACCGCGCTCGAGGTCAAGATCCGCCGTGGGGACGTGGAGGCGCGGCTCCGGACCGGCTGGTCGACGGCGCCCGGTGGCGGCCGGGGGGAACGCCGCCGGTTCGCTGGCGAACACCGGGCGGGCAGGTGGCGGAGGTGCTCGCTCCTCGTCAGCCGTCGAGGGAGAACGGCAGGGCGCGCTCGAACACCAGTTCCACCCCGTCCACCGGGTCGAGCCGCTCAGCGACGGGGCGGAAGCCCAACGAACGGACCAGGGACAGGGAGGCCTCGTTCGTGGGCGCGACGCTGGCCACGCAGGTCAGGGCGGCGCCGCTGGCGTTGGCCCAGTCCGCGAGGGCCAGCAGCGCCTCCCGCGCGTAACCACGGCGGCGGTCCCCGGGCAGCACCTCGTAGCCCACCTCGGCCCGCCCCTGGTCGTCAGGTCTGCCGTGGAAGCCGGTCACACCGACGATCCTGCGCTCGGCCCGGTCGACCATCGCCCGCACCAACCACGGCAGCTCCGAGGGGTCCTCGGTGAGCTGGGCCAGGCGGAGGCGGGCGGGCACGACGGCGGGCCACTCCGCCGGCACCGCCACGTCCAGGGTTCGCTCCAGTCCGGCCACGTCGCCGGCCACCACCAGCGACAGCGCCTCGGAGTCGAGCGCCACCAGGTCAAGCCGTTCGGAGCTGATCACGTCACCCACTCCCCCAGCGAACCAGACGGCCCGCCCGCACGAAAGGCGAATTCCGCTCACCCCGACGGGTCGGTGGCGGGCGCGATCCTCACCAGCTCGCGGGACCGGCGTGCGCGGCGGGCACCGGGCGAGCCCCCGGTCGACGCTCGGGGAGGGGCCGCTCGCCGTTCGGGACGACCCGGCAGGCGCCGTGGCCACGACATGCGCTCGCCCACCTCCCGGGGTGCTCCTCCCCCGCTCCGAGCGGCTCCGCCCCGGCCCGGAGCCGGGCGGCGGAAGGCGGCCGGGTTGACCCTGGCCCCATCGACTCCTCCGGTCAGGCATGGTGGGATCTGAGTGAAACGGGCATTCAACAGGAATTCCCACGGGTGTGCTCCGAGGAAGGCGGCATGGGCCGACTGAGCAGTGCGTTCTGGAAGGTGCTTGGTGGTTCGCGGCGGCGGGCCCTCTCGCGTTCCCGGGCGGTGGTCGCCACGGCCGCGACCTTGGAGGAGGAGTACCGGGAGCTGACCGAGGCCGAGCTCGCCGACCGGCTCGCGGCGCTCTCCCGGCGGCGGCCGGTGGACGGCGACGACGGCGGAACGGCCGGGGGCACGGCGACGTTCGACCGCGACGACCTGGTGCGATTCCTCGCCCTGGCCAGGGAGGTGAGCAGACGCCGCTTGGACATGCCCGCCTTCGACGTCCAGCTGCTCGCGGCGGCGCGGATGTTCGCGGGGGACGTCGTGGAGATGCTCACCGGCGAGGGCAAGACGCTGGCCGGCGCGATCGGCGCGACCGCGTTCGCCCTGCGCGGACGCCAGGTGCACGTCATCTCCGTGAACGACTACCTGGCGCGCCGGGACGCGGAGTGGATGGCGCCGCTGTACGAGGCCTTCGGGCTGACCGTGGCCTGGATCTCCGCCACGTCGACTCCCCGGGAACGGGAAACCGCGTACGCGGCCGACGTCACCTACGCCGCCGTGAGCGAGTTCGGGTTCGACGTGCTGCGGGACCGGTTGGGGACCGACCCGATCGTGCCCGCGCCCCAGGTGGCGCTGGTCGACGAGGCGGACTCCGTGCTCGTCGACGAGGCGAGGGTCCCCCTGGTGCTGGCCGGTTCGACCTCGGGGGCGGCCCCGGACAGCATCATCACCGACATCGTGCGGGCGCTGAAGCCGGACGTGCACTACCGCACCGACGAGGACGACCGGAACGTGTTCCTCACCGAGAAGGGGGCCGCCGCCGTCGAGGACGCCCTCGGCGGGGTGGACCTGTACTCGGAGGAACACGTGGGCACCACCCTGTCGCAGGTGAACGTGGCCCTGCACGCCAGGGTGCTGTTGCGCAGGGACGTGCACTACCTGGTGCGCGACGGCCGGGTCCAGCTGATCAACGAGTCCCGGGGCCGGGTCGCGGAACTCCAGCGGTGGCCGGACGGCCTCCAGGCCGCCGTGGAGGCCAAGGAGGGGCTCGCGGTCAGCGACACCGGTGAGGTGCTGGACACCATGACGGTGCAGGCCCTGATCAGCCGCTACCCCACCGTCTGCGGGATGACGGGGACGGCACGGGCCGCGGACGAGCAGCTCCGGACCTTCTACGACCTCGGGGTGTCGATCATCCCGCCCAACCGCCCCTGCATCCGGGTGGACGAACCGAGCCGCGTCTACGCCACGATCGCCGACAAGGAAGCCGCGATCGTCGACTACGTGGCGCGGACCCACGAGACGGGCCAACCCGTCCTGATCGGGACGATGGACGTGGCCGAGTCCGAGCACCTGGCGAAACTGCTCGAACGTGCCGGGGTGGACTGCGTGGTCCTCAACGCGAAGAACGACGCGGCCGAGGCGGCGATCATCGCAGAGGCGGGCGCGTTGGGGGCGGTCACGGTGTCCACCCAGATGGCCGGCCGGGGCACCGACATCCGGCTGGGCGGCTCCGACCAGGCCGACCACGAGAAGGTCAAGGAACTCGGCGGTCTCTGCGTGGTCGGCACCAACCGGCACGTCTCCCGCCGGTTGGACGAACAGCTGCGGGGTCGCGCCGGCCGGCAGGGCGACCCCGGGAGGTCGATCTTCTTCAGCAGCCTGGAGGACGACCTCGTCGTCCGGCACGCCCCGGACGCCCGGCTGCCCACCGCCACCCAGGAGGACGGGCAGGTGACGGGACCGGCGGCGGAACGGCTGCTGGACCACGCCCAGCGGGTCGCCGACGCCGCGCTGCTGGAGATCCACAGCAACACGTTCCGCTACAGCCGCCTGTCGGAGCGGCACCGGGCGATCCTGGACGAGCGGCGCGACGTGCTGCTCGGCACCGACACCGCGTTACGGGAGCTGGAACGCCGCTGTCCCGACCGCTACCGGGAGCTGAGCGCCGAGATCGACGAGGAGGTCCTCGTCAGCGTGGCCCGGCGGATCACCCTCTTCCACCTGGACCGCTGCTGGGTCGAGCACCTGGCGTTCCTCAGCGACCTCCGGGAGAGCATCCACCTGCACGCCCTGGGCAAGCAGAACCCGCTGGACGAGTACCACCGGGCGGCGATCCCCGCGTTCAGGGACCTGCTCGGCGAGGTCGACGAGCGGGCCGCCAGGACCTTCGAGGAGGCGACGATCACCGCCGAGGGCATCGACCTCGACGACGCCGGCCTGGTGCGGCCCACCGCGACCTGGACGTACCTGGTCCAGGACAACCCGTTCGGTTCCGAGCTCGACCGGGCGTTCCGGGGGATCAGGCGCATGTTGGACGGCCGGCGCGGACGCGCGGACGACGAGGACTGACCGCCCGGGCTCACCGAGCCGGCCGGGCCGATCGCTCCCTTCCCGCTGGCCACCCGGACCGCTAGCCTCGGCGTCCTGGGTGCCAGGAGGGAGACGCGGGGTGTCGAGGGGAGTCCTCCAGAGGTCGGGAACGCGCCACACGGTGTGGCGGTTCCGGAACCGCACGGTGCGCTACCGCCCTGGCGACGCGCTGCTGGCGCTGCACGCCAGGCGCGGCCCCGTCGCCCGGCTGCGGGTGGGATCGCGGAACGTCGCCTTCCTCCTCGGTCCGGAGGCCAACCGGTTCGTCTTCGCGAACTCGCACCTGTTCCGGTGGCGGGAGGCGTTCCAGAGCCTGGTGCCGGTGGACGGGCCCACGGCGCTCATCGTCAGCGACGGCGTCGAGCACCGGCGCCGGCGCCGACTCGTCGCGCCCGCGATGCACCACCGGCAGGTGGCGCGCTACCTCACCACGATGGCGGCCAGCGCGGACGAGGCGATGGCCGGCTGGCGGCCCGGGCAGGTCGTCGACGTGTACGCGGCGTTCCGGCGGGCGATCCTGCGCAGCACCCTGGAGTCGCTCTTCGGTCGGCGGCTCGCGGCCGACACCGCGTTCTTCGGCGACCACCTGGAGGTCCTGCTCCGGCTCCTCGACCCGCTCCCCCAGCTCAACGGAGCGCGGGAACGCTGGGCCACTCCGTCGTGGCGGCGGGCGACGGCCGCCCG
>NZ_AGVX02000046.1 GCF_000239155.1 Actinoalloteichus spitiensis RMV-1378 | reverse complement strand
CGCCTCGAGCAGGCCCCGCCGGCCCGTTCCGCCCGGTGCCCCGCCACCCGGTCCGGAAGTCGGTGGGGTGTGAGGACCTGCGCCCGCTCGTCCCGGCGGCGCGTCCGGACGCACCCGGCGACCGGTGGGAGACCCGGGGGTGGGGCGCCGCCGTGGCCGGCCCGGGGGCGCTGCTCCCGCGCCACCGCCTCGTCGCCACCCGTCGTCCCGTAGCCCACACGCGGCATTCCCCGCCGCGCCGACGCGGACAGTCCTGCCTCTGACCTGCGGTGACGTGGACGACCTGTGACGTCCTCCCGCAGGCGCCCCGCCGACAGCCGGGCAATCATGTGGTTCGACCGATCCAGGGAGGACCCGTGTGCCAACGACACCGTTCCCGCCGGGACGCCCGGTGAGCCCGCCATCATGGAGGTGACCGAGGCCGCCGCCCGGCGGGAACACGCGCCGGACGAACCGGCGCCCACCGCCCAGGCTGGTCCGACCGCGCCGGCGTGGCCGGGGGAGCGGGTGTTGGCCCCGGCGGTCATGGTGGTGCTGACCGGCATCGCCGCAGGACTGCCCCTGGTGGGCAACCGCATCTTCTACTACTGGGACGACACCGCCGCGGCGGCCGTGGGGATCTGGCACCGGGTGGCCGAGGCGGTCCTCGCCGGCAGGTTACCGCTCCTGGAACTCGACATGTGGCGTGGCGGGAACCTGGTGGGCGAGGCAGCCACCGGCATGTGGAACCCCCTGGTGCTGGCCGCGAACCTCGCCACCCACCAGCTCACCAACCTGGCCCTGGCGATCTCGCTGGTCAAGGCCGGGTTCATGGTGCTCATGGCGTTCGGCACCTACCTGGTGGCCCGCGACTACGGGGCCCGGCCGTGGGCTGCGGCGCTGGTGGGCCTCGCCTTCCCGCTCGCCGGCTACAACCTGTTCATGGACGGCACGGCGTGGATCAACGCGCAGATGACCACCGCGCTCGTGCCCTACGTGTGGTGGGCGGCGCGGCGGGCCGTCCACCGGGGTGGCTCGCTGTTCTGGGTCGTGCTCGCCGGTTACCTGTGCTCCTCCATCGGCAGCCCGTACGGCCTGCTGGCCACCGCGCTGGTGGTCCTCGCCGTCATGGTCGAGGGCGTGTGCTCCGGGCAGCGCTGGCGGGTGGCCGGGGTCGCGGCGGCGGGCGTGGCCACCGCGTTGGTGACGGCCTTCGTGTTCATCCCCCTGGTTGGCACCTCGGTGGTCGGGTACCGGCAGGACAGCCCCACCTTCAACGACGGTTTCCTGGTGCCCACGCTCACCGACCTGTTCGGCCTGAGCAACCCCGCGTTCCAACCCTTCGTCACGACCTTCGGCCTGCCGGTGATGGAGTTCCCCGGGCTCTACCTCGGCTGGTTCCTGCTCCCCACGCTGCCCTGGCTGCGGTGGGAGGTGCTCCGGGACCGGTGGCGGCCCCTGGCGGGCCTCGCCGTCTTCGGGGCCGCGTCCCTGGTGCTGATGCTCGGTCCGTCCAACCTCTGGATGTTCCGCTGGCCGGCCCGGCTGATTCCCTTCTTCCTGCTCGCGGTCGCGCTGACCTGGGCGGTCGTCGCCAGCGCCGGCTTCCACCGCACCCGACTGGTGGCGCGGTCCGCCCTCTCGGTCTCCCTCGTCGTGTTCGCCGGCTACCTCGGCTGGGCGTCGGTCCCGGACACGCTGCCACGGCAGTTCCTCGGCGCGGCCGCGGTCCTGGTCCTGCTGGTACCCCTGCTCGCCGGGTGGGCCAGCCGGGCGGTCGGGTTCGTCCTCCTCGCGACCGGCACCGTCGGCGTGCTCGCCCTCCAGCTGACCTGGTTCCCGTCCAACGCCAACACCGCCGGCTACCAGTTCCCCCTGCACGCCGACGAGTTGCGCGACCGGTTCGCGGACCGTTACCAGGGGATGACCGTGCAGTTCGCCGACCTCGCCAGGGCTGATCCCGCCACGCTCGAACCGCACGGGATCTACCGGGACGTCCTCTTCGGGTCGCTGTACACCATCCCGGAGGTGGAAAGCCCCACCGCCTACAGCGGAATCGGGTTCTCCGCCCTGGACGGCGCGCAGTGCGTGAACTTCTACGGCGGTGTCACCTGCCCGGAGGCGTGGGAACGGTTCTGGCGCCGGCCGCTGGGGGGACCCGCCCCGCTCGCCGACCTGCTCCGCGCGGAGACGGTCGTCGCCCAGCACGCCCTCGTCGACGTGCGGGCGGAGACTCCCCCGCCGGGCTGGGAACGCCAGGAGGTCACCGACTTCGTCACCGTGTGGCGGCGGACGGAACCGCTGCCCCACCCGGACGGGCGGGTGTCGCACGTGCCGGCCGGGGTCGAGGTCACGCGGGACGAGGTGGTGGGGCGGACCGGGGAGCGGGTCGACTTCACCCGCGCCGACCCGGCCGGGCCCGCGCGGCTCACCTTCGCCCGGCTGGCGTGGCCTGGCTACTCGGCCAGCGTCGACGGCGTACCCGTTCCCACGAGGACCGGGCCGGACGGGCTCCTCCAGGTCGAACTGCCCGCCGGCGTGGACAGCGGATCCCTGGAGCTGCGTTGGAACGCCCCCGGGCTGGGGCTCGGCATGGGCCTGCTGGCCGCCGGCCTGGTACTGACCGCCGGTCTCGTCCTGGTGACGACGGCGCACCGCCGCCGGCGCCGTTCGAGCGACCCGTCGGTGCTCCAGCGGGCCCCAACGAGGACGACCGGACCGACATCGGCGGTCGCGGACCACGGACGAGAGGGGGGCCACCACGACAGCGGACAGCCGTGACCGAGTGGAGGGGTGGTGCATCCGATGCGAGAACGGTTCCCCACGGGGGAGGTGGAACGCGTGACCGGCCGGCGACTGGTCTCGCTGGTGGTGCCGGCCTGCGACGAGGCGGCCAACGCGCCCGGGCTCGTCGCCTTCTACCGCCAGGTCAGGAACTCCTTCCCCGACCTCGACTTCGAACTGGTGGTCGTCGACGACGGCTCCGAGGACGGAACCGCCCAGGCGGTGGTCGACCAGCTCGAGCCCGGCGACACCGCCAGGGTGGCCGTCCTGTCCCGCAACTTCGGTTCCCACGCGGCGGTGACCGCAGGCTTCCAGCTGTGCCGGGGGGACGCGGCGATCACGCTCAGCGCGGACCTCCAGGAACCGCTCAGCGCCGTCGCGGACTTCCTCGCGGGGTGGAGGTCGGGGCACGACGTCGTGTGGGGGGTGCGGCGGGTCCGTTCGGTCCGGCGTGGTCCGGCGAACCTGTTCGCCCTGGTGTTCTCCCGGCTGCTCCGCCGGCTGGGGCAGATCCCCAACATCCCCGAGGAGGGGCCTTCCCAGGTCCTGGTGACCCGCGCCGTGTTGGACGTGCTGGCACGCATGCCGGAGCGGAACCGCAACATCATGGGCCTGGTGGCCTGGGTGGGTTTCGCGCAGACCACCATCACCTTCGACCAGCGGCCCCGACCGGCGGGCACCAGCAAGTGGACCACCAGCCGGAAGATCAAACTCGCCCTGGACTCCTTCGTCGCCTTCTCCTACGTGCCCATGCGCGCGGCGATGGTGGTGGGAGCGGTGCTCGGAGCCGTGGGCGTGCTGCTCGGGGCCGCCGTCGTCCTCGCCGCGCCACTCACCGAGCTCCCCGTGGGCTGGCCACTGGTGATCGCGGTGATGTGCGTCATCGGCGGCGGTCAGCTCGCGTTCCTCGGCCTGCTCGGCGAGTACCTGTGGCGTGCCGGCGACGACGGTCGCGGCCGGCCGGTGTTCGTGGTCGACGAGGTCCGGGACGTCGGAGGGCCACCGGGCGCACCGGCCACCACGTCCCTGGGCACCCCGCTCGCCCGCCCCGAGGAGCCGACCGAACCCGGCGCCTGGGAGGACGACCAGGCAGGGCGGCCGCGACCTGATCCCGACCCCGATCCCCCGGAGCCCGCCGGTAGCTGGTGAACGTGGCCACCCGGGCGGCGACCGGGGCGTCCACGTCAACGACGCGTCCGGGGCAGCACCCCCGGGACGGGGGACCGGAGCCGGCCCGGGGCGCGCGACGCTCACGGCCCGCCGCACCGCTCGGCCGGACCGGCGTCGTCGTGACCGGTGAGGACACGATCGAGCAGGACGCGCGGCAATGGCCCGGACGCCGCCCCCCAACCGTGCTTCCTGACCCCGGCGGGTCGTCGTGACCGTTCACCCGCGAACGTCCACCGTCGGAGGCGTGGGGTCCCCCGCGTCGACGAGGAGCCACTGTCCACCCGGAGGCGGGCCGCGCCGGGCCGAGGCCGCGCCGTGGACACCGTCCGCGCGGCAGCGGAGCGTGCCCCCGGGCGGCCCCGGTGGACCCCCGGGACGACGCGGTCCGCGAGCCGGCCAGCCGCACCACCAGGGGCCCTCGGGCAGGGGTCAGTCGTCCCCGGCCCGGCGCAGCGCGAGGCGCGCGGTCAGCGCCGCCCCGCCCGCCGTGAGCACGTCCGCGAGGACGAACATCAGCCGGGACGCGAGGGTGAACGCGATGGCCTGGGCCTCGGTCAGGCCGGCGGCCAACAGCGCGGCGAGCAGGATCGCGTCCCGGACCACCGCGCCGGAGGGCAGGAAGAAGACCAGGATGCCCGCGTTCATGCCGATGGCCATCGCGCCCACGCACACCAGGACGTCCCAGCCCGAGACGGCCCCGCTCGCGGAGGCCAGCAGCCAGAGGTGCACCCCGAACAAGCCGTAGGCGGTCAGCGACAGCCCGAGGACGCGGCCGACCGTTCCCCACCGCAGCCGCTCCGCCGGTGGGGGGCGGCGGAGAACACGGAACACCAGGGCCGCCGCCCTGGTCAGCACCGCCGGGTGCAACGCCACCAGGCCGACGGGCAGGAGCAGGTAGAGCCAGGCCGCGCTGGGCGTGTCCGCGAGCAGCACCGGGGCGGCCAGCACCCCCAACAGCAGCGACGCCACCATCGAGACGCCGAGGTGGATGAGGGAGCCGCTGAAGATCCGCGCCCGGGGCAGGCCGGCGCGCCTGCCGAGTTCCATCTGGAGCAGGTACGCCCAGACGGTCCCGGGCACGTACTTGCCGAGCTGGCCAACGAGGTTGATCTGCGCCCCGCGCACCAGGCCCACCGGCGGCCCGAGGTCGTCCACGACCGCCTGCCAGGCCAGGGTGCCGACCAGGATGCCGACCACCGTCGCCGCCGAACTCAACGCCGTGACGTACCAGGGGATCTCGACCAGCGCCGCCGACACCTCGGACCACCGGCCCACCACCGCCCAGGCCGTCGCGGCGAGCACCAGGACCAGCAGCCCCCGCTGCGCCCAGACGACCAGCCGAGCCCGGCGCGGCCGGCCGGGTACGTCGTGGACCTCGGAGTCCTCCCCCGGGGGGCTCGTGCGCGGGGCTCGCGGCCCGGTGACCTCGACCGGCCGTCCAGCGCCGACGGGTCCGGCGCCCGGCACGACCCCGGGCTCCGCCGGCCCGCCGGCGCCCCCAGCACCACCCACCGGCCCCGGGGGCCGGTCCCTCGCGCGGAACCACATCGGCGGCGCCTACCCGGTCACCGTCGTCAGCCGGGTGAACTCGCGGAGCAGGTCGTACCCGTCCCACACCGGGGCGAAGCTCAACGCCGACCCGACCGGGACGATCCGGTCGATGCCCCGACCGCCCAGACGTTCGGCCAGGGCGAGCAGTTCGGCCCGGTCGAACCCGAAGTGGGTCAGGGTCTGGTCCTCACGACGTACCAGCGCCGCCAGCTCGGCGAGGGACCCCACGACGCGGTGGGGGAAGGTCGCGACACCCAGCCAGTCGCGGGGGATCTCCGCGTCGGCGGCGAGTTCCAGCGTCGCGAGCGCGCCCCCTTCGAAGCTGACGGACCTCGCCGCCCCGGTCGCCGCGAGGCCGTAGGCACCGACCCGCTGCTGCACCGCCATCGCCGGCTCTGGCTGGAACCCCTTCTCCCGGACGACGTCGAGCAGCAAACGGGTGAAGTCCCGGGCCGCCTCCTCGCCCTCCGCCTCCGAGCCCACCCAGAACACGGCGCGCGGCGAGGAACAGGCCGCCTGGTCGAACCAGAAGGCGTCGTTGTAGAAGCCGCCCAGCACGGCGCGCCGCGTGGTCTCGTCGGTGCGCCGCCACGACGCCGCCGAGATCACGGCGAAGGACGACCGGTTGGGGAAGGTGAGGTCCCGGGAGGCCGGCGCGAGCGGGAAGGTCCGCAGGGCGGTGACGGACGCGTCACCGCCCCAGACGACCCTGAGGTCGCACTCCGAGGAGAGCGCCGCCGTGACGGAGTCGTCCCGCGCGTAGCCGATGAGGCGCTGGGTCGCGGCCACGGTCGCGGCCACCTCGGGGGGAGCCTCGCGCAGGGCCTCGTGCATGGCGGTGACGACGGCCGAGGCCGCCGCGCCCGACCGTTCCGACAACCTGACCACGTTGGTGTTGCCCGCCAGGGCGGACAGCGCCCAGGAGTACACGAAGATGGTGTCGACGTTGGCCGGGGGTACGTGCAGGACCAGGCCTCGGGGGAACCGGAGCGCGCTGCCGGTGTCGGTGGTGGGCGCATCCCGCAGCGCGTCCAGGGTCCTGGTGAGCTCCCCCCGGCGGAGGAAGAACCCGAGGGCGGCGAGTTCCGGGTGACGACGGGCCTGGGCCGGGGCGAGCAGCCTGGCGGCGAGGTCGGTCAGGAACCGGACGATCCGCTCGTCCCCCACCCGGAGATCGCAGCGGGCGGCACCGGCCGCCAGCTCGCCAAGCAGGTCCGGCACGGGGAGGGGCGGCCCGGCGGGGAACCGCGAGGTGACCTTCATCGACGGCCTCCCGCGGGGCCGGTGTTCCTCGGCCCGGAGAACGTGTCCCCGCAGCCCCTCGCCTCCGCCCGGGGCAGGCGCCCGGTGACGGAGAAGCGTTTGCCGGGCCAGTCGCCGTCGTCGACGCCGTGGACGACACCGACGTCCTCGGTGAGCAGCACGTGGCCGGGGTAGGAACGGGGGAGGGTGCTGACCACCTCGATGACCCCGGGCCGGCCGACCGGCTGTTCCCGCCAGGTGCCGGGTTCCCTGACGACCACGTCGGCGAAGTCGGGGCAGTACAGCGACCCCCCGGACGGTCCCTCGAGGAAGACCGTGCCGATCTGTTCGACCATGCCGTAGTAGTTGTGGATGCGCCGCAGCCCGGTGTCCTCGGCGAAGCGCCGCCGGAACTCGGCGTTGTCGACCGCCCGGTCCGCCAACCTCTTCCAGCCGCCCGAGTGCACGAGCACGCCGTTGGACAGGTCGAAGCGGTGGTCCCTGGCGATCTCGTAGAGGTACCGCCAGACCATGAACGTGAAGCCGAACACCAGGAACGGAGCGTCACCGTGCCGGCGGAGGAACTCGGCGACCGCGGCGGGATCGGGCCGGTCGTCCTCGTCCAACACGTACACGTGGTCGCGTCCGAAGTTCGCCATGCCCAGGACTCCGGCGCCCCGGGCGGAGAAGGAGGTCCTGCCCCGCACCGTCGCCGCGCTGTCCACCAGCAGCATGGGCATCCGGCGGGAGCCCAGCACCGCGCGCAGGGTCCGCGACAGCTGCCGGGTCTGTGCCGCCGCGCTCTCCCGGTCCAGGTGGATGCGGGAGACGGCGGCCCCGGTGGTCCCCGAGGAGGTCAACACCCGGAAGACCTCCTCGGCCGGCACGCTGCGCAGCTCGTGTTCCTTGAACAGCCGGACCGGGAGCCACGGCAGGTCGGAGATGGCCGAGGCGGCGGCGGGACGGGGAACACCGAGTGCGGTGAGGATGCGGTCGTACTCCGGGCAGCCGTCGCGGTGCCGCTCGGTGAGGTCGGCCAGTTCGGGGAGGAGCGCGGCCTCGCGCGCCGGCTGGTCGAGCCCGAAGACGTCGGCGCCCTCCTGGCGGGAGGATGAGCTGGGGGCGGTGGCGGAGCCCTTCCCCGGGCCATCCGGCCCGGTCCCGGCGTCCGGTCGCTCGGCGGCGGTGGTCACGTGCCGGCCTCCAGGGTGCGGTAGTCGGTCTTGCCGCTGGGCAGGAGGGGGAGCCGGTCCACGGGCCGGACGTCGAACCCGGAGGCGTGCAGGCGCAGTTCGGCGGCCAGCGTTCTGGCCACGGACCGGCACGCCTCGGAGGTCCCCCCTTCGAGGAAGACGACGACGCGGTCACCGTCGGCGACCGCCGCTCCCGGGCCGACGTGCCCGGTCCTGCCCCGGAGCAGCCGCTCGACGTCGTCCAGGTTGACCCGGTTGCCGAAGACCTTGCCGATCCGGGAGAGCCGTCCGGTGAGGAACAGGAAGCCCTCCTCGTCGAGGTAGCCGAGGTCACCGGTCGCGAGCACCCCGCCGAGCCCGTCGCCCGACGACAGTTCGGCGGCCGACTCCGCGTAGCCCATCATCACGTTGGGCCCCTGGTAGACGACCTCGCCCTCGACCTTCGCGCCGGCCGTGGCTCCCCAGGCTCGGGCGGACGCCGGTGCTCCTCCGGCGGTCTCCTGGTCGGCGAGGGGGCGGATGGTGAAGGTGCCACCCGGAACCGGTCGGCCCACCGATCCGACCCGCGCCGGCAGCTCCTCGGCGGGCAGGCAGGCCATTCTCGGTGCGGCCTCCGTCTGGCCGTACATGACGAACATCCGCCCGCCCACCGCCGCCATCGTGCGGTGGAAGAAGGTGACGAGCTCGTCGCGCAGCCGCCCCCCGGCCTGGGTGACGGTGCGGAGGCTGGGGTGGGACGCCGGGTCGAACCGCAGCCGCCGCAGCATCTCGTAGTGGTAGGGGACACCGGACAGCGAGGTGATCCCGTACCGGTCGACGGCGGTCCAGAACGGCCGCTCGAGGACACCGTGGCCGGTGACGACCACGGTGGCGCCGGCGGCGAGGTGGCTGTGGAGCACCGACAGGCCGTAGCTGTAGTGGAGCGGTAGGCAGGTGGGGGCGATCTCGGCTGCGGTGATCCCCAACGACTCGATCACCGATCGGGCGTTGGCGAGGACGGCGCGACCGGAGAGCCGGACGAACTTGGGGCTGCCGGTGGAGCCGCTGGTGCCCAGCAGCAGCGTGAGATCGGGGTGCGGCGGCGGGGTCTCCCCGCTGGTCAGCCGCCGCCACCCGTCGGCCGTCGGGAGGTACCCCTCCGGTGCCGGTTGCCGGGTGGAGGCGCCGAGCACCGCGGCTGGTTGGAACCTGCCGACGAGGTCGACGAGGGTGGCGGGCGGGGTGGCGGGATCCAGCAGGGCCACCGGCCGGCGAGCCGCGAGCCCCCCCAGGTAGCGCTCGATCGAGGCGGTGTCCACGCCGGCGAGGAGGAAGAGGGGGCCGGGCCCCAGGTTGACGAGACCGTCGGCGAAACGTTCCGCCCTGCTCACGAGGTCCGCACCCGACCACGTGGTGCCCGTCGCGGCGTCGACGAGCGCGCTGCCCGGGTGGACCAGGTCGGCGAGGACGGTGTCGGTCCGGAGCGCGGTCACAGCACCAGACCCCCGTCGACCCCGATGACCTGGCCGGTGACGAAGCTGGAGCCGTCGCCGGCCAGGAAGCGGATCACGGTGGCGACCTCCTCCGGGCGGCCCAGCCGGCCGAACGGGCTCGACTCCCGCGCGTGCCGCAGCGTCTCCTCGGACTGGGAACGGACGAGGTCGGTGTCGACGACCCCGGGGGCGACCGCGTTGACCCGGATGCCGTGGCGGCCGAGTTCCTTGGCCGCAGAGCGCGTCAGGCCACCGATCGCGGCCTTCGACGCCGCGTACACGCTCTGCCCCACGCTGCCCCGTTCACCGACGATCGAACCGAGCAGCACGATCGACCCCGCACGGGCCCGGGTCATCACCCGGGCGGCGGCCTGGACCGTGTTCAGCGTGCCGACCACGTTCGTGTCGAGCAGCGAGCGGACGTGGTCCTCGCCGATCATGCCGAGCACGGCGTCGGCGAGGACACCGGCGTTCGCGACCACGACGTCGAGCCGGCCGAGTTCCCGCGTGGCGCCCCGGACCGCCGTGGCCGTCGCACGCCCGTCGGTGACGTCCAGGCCCATGCCGACGACCCGGGCGCCGGTGGCGGCGGCGACCTCCGCCGCCCTCTCCTTGGCCGTGGTCTCCGAACGCCCCGTGAGCACCACCACCGCCCCCGCCTCGGCCAGCGCGGTCGCGGTGGCCAGGCCGATGCCGCGCGTGCCGCCGGTGACCACGGCGACCCTGTCCCTGAGTTCGGTCACGGCTGCCTCCCGCCCCTCATGCCCCGGAACGCCCGCGTGTTCGGCGTTCCCCGATTCCGTCAGGACCGCACCGCTCTGACGTCAGACTACGAGCGCTGCGGGAATCCGCCCGTCGAATTCGCGGACGGACCTTTCCGGCGGCCGACGCCCGGTGCCAGGCGCGCCGGACACCGCGTTCCGGAAAAGCCGATCTCCCTCCGCCGGGAGGCGTGCCGAATTCGATGTCCGGTGATTCCCCGGGGTGCCTCAGTGTTCGGGGACGCCCAGGTTCTTGAGCATGTCGGCGGCGACCTTGAAACTGCTCATGTCGATCACCTGGTCGGTGTCCAGTTGGACGTCGAACTCGTCCTCGACCGCCGCGACGAGCGTCATGTGGCCCACGGAGTCCCACGCGTCGACCCCCCGGTACTCCAACTTCTCGACCTCGACGTCCTGGCCCAGGTCCAGTGCCTGGACGAACACACCGCGAAGCCGTTCGACAAGCGTCATGTCCTCAAAGCCCCCTCGTCGGTTGCCGCGTCCCGCTGCTCCCGGTCCGCCCAGCTCCTGAGCAGCTCGGCGAGCCGGGTGGGCAGTCCGCCGGCGGGCAGGGGCCCGGTCCCCCTGAGGAGGGGGGCGAGCGCCTCGACGGCGGTGTCGCCGCAGCCCTGCCTGCGCAGTCCGACCTCGTTGATCCCGGTCGTCCTGGCCGGATCGCCCACTGCGATGGTGAAGGCCGCGACCGTCCGCCGCACGACGGCGCCCATGCCCACCATCGCTCCGGGCCCGACCTCGGACCGCTGGTGCAGCAGGGCGCCCATGCCCAGGTTGGCCTCGTCCCAGACCACGCAGTGCCCGGCGACCTGGACGGCCGAGGCGAGGGTCACCCGGTTCCCGACGACGCTGTCGTGACCGAGGTGGACGCCGCTCATGAGGTAGCACTCGTCGCCCACCCGGGTTGGTGTGGTGGTGCCCTGGTTGATCGTGGTGAACTCCCGCACGACAGTGCGGTCACCGATCACCACCCCGCCGCCACCAACCTCGCCGTCCCAGCCGATCGGGTGGGGGCCGGACCGGTACTCGGCGGGTGTTCCGATGACGGAGTGTGGTCCTATCCAGTTTCCATCACCTATTCGGGTAGGCCCGGTTATCACACAGAAGGGGCCTATGACGTTGTCCTCGCCGAACTCGACATCGGGGGAAACAACGGAGCTCGGATGAATTCTGTTTGTCACGAACACCCTTTCCGTCACGGTGTTGCCGGGTGGTGCGACCGCTGTTTGGCGGGCGACCGGGACGTGGTGGCGAGTACGGTGATCCCTGCGCACCGGGAATTGGTCGGAAGATCACCCTACCGCAATGCGGGAAATGATCTGTGGAACCGAAAGGCGGCCGCATGATCCCCATTACCGCCATCGACGTCCAGGACGCCGAGCCTCTGGTCAGCTCCGTTCTCCGGTCCGGGCTGATCGCCCAGGGGCCGATGGTCGAGCGTTTCGAGGAGTCCTTCGCACACGCCGCCGGCGTTCCGCACGCGATCGCGGTCAACAGCGGGACGACCGCCCTGGTCGCCTCGCTGGAGGTGCTCGGTCTGCGGCCCGGCGACGAGGTCGTCACGTCCCCCTTCACCTTCGTCGCCACCCTCAACGCGATCCTGGAGGCTGGCGCGACCGCCCGGTTCGCCGACATCGGCGACTCCGACTACTGCCTGAGCCCCGACGCGGCGGCGGCCGCCGTCGGTCCCCGGACCACCGCCCTGATGCCCGTGCACCTCTACGGCCAACCGGCCGACGTCCACCGGCTCGACGGCCTCGCCGCGTCGAGGGGACTGGCGTTGGTCGAGGACGCCGCCCAGGCACTCGGGGCCACGGTCGACGGTCGGCCGGTGGGCTCCTTCGGGCTCGGCTGCTTCTCGCTGTACGCGACGAAGAACGTGACCACCGCCGAGGGCGGCGTCATCACCACCGAGGACGACCAGCTCGCCCAACGGCTCCGGGTGCTGCGCAACCAGGGGATGCGGCAGCGTTACCAGTACGAGGTCGCCGGGCACAACTACCGGATGACCGACGTGCACGCGGCGGTGGGCCTGCCCCAGCTCGGTCGGCTCGCCCAGCTCATCGACAGCCGGCAACGCAACGCGGAGGCCCTCTCCAAGGGCCTCACCGGAATCCCCGGGCTGCGGCTGCCCGCCGTGGTGGACGGGCGCACCCACGTGTGGCACCAGTACACCGTCCTGCTCGACGACGACGCGGCGGTGGACCGCGACGAACTCGCCGCCAGGCTCGGTGAGGCCGGTGTCGGCACCGGCATCTACTACCCCCGGCTGGTGTTCGACTACGACTGCTACCGGGACCACCCCGGGGTGCCCCGGGTCAGACCCGAGGACTTCCCCGTCGCCTGCTCGGTGGCGCGGCGGGCGCTGTCCCTCCCGGTCCACCCCAAACTCACCGCCGACGACCTCGACGAGATCATCGCGGCGGTCCGGGGGGTGCTCGGAGGATGACGGCGGGGTCGAGAGCGCGGATCGCCCTGGTCGGCGCAGGCGCGATGGGGACGCTGCACGCGCGCGTGCTCAGCCAGTCCGAACGCTGTGACCTGGTGGTGGTCGTCGACCCGAGGGAGGCGGTCGGCACCCCTCTCGCGGACCAGTGCGGCGCCAGGTGGCTGCCCGAGCTGGGCGAGCTCGGCGACGTCGACGGGGTGGTCATCGCCTCCGCGACCGAGACCCACCACAAGCTCGCCAGGCAGGTCCTGGAGCAGGACGTTCCGCTGCTGGTCGAGAAGCCCGTGTGCGACAGCCTCGCCGGCAGTGAGGAGGTCGTGGCCCTCGCCGCCCAGCGCGACGTCCCCCTGATGTGCGGGCTGCTGGAGCGGTACAACCCGACCGCCATGACCGCGCTCTCGCTCGTCGACAGCCCGGTGCACGTCAGCGCCACCCGGCACTCGCCCTACGCGCCGAGGATCCGGACCGGGGTCGGCTGGGACCTCCTGGTCCACGACGTGGACCTGGTCATCCGCGCCTTCGGCGGCGCGGCCCCCCACACGGTGCTGGGCAGGACGGGACGCTTCCACGGCAGCTCCGAACCGGGAGCGGAGGACGTCGTCGAGGCGCTGCTCGGGTTCGCCGACGGTGCGCTGTCCGCCGTCTCCGCCAGCAGGATCGGCCAACGCAAGGTGCGCACCCTGGTGATCCGGGAGCTGGACCGGCTGATCGAGGCCGACCTGCTCCGGCGGGACGTCACCATCTACCGGCACGTGTCGCTGGACGCCGCGACCCCCGACGGGCGCGGCTACCGGCAGCAGAGCGTCATCGAGGTACCCGAACTGGTCAGCGGACGTGAACCCCTCGCCGCGCAGCTCGACCGCTTCCTCGACCTCATGGCGGGCCGGGTGGACGCCGCGGACGAACGCGCCGCCATCCTGCCGGCGCACCGCGTGGTCGCCGAGGTGTTGCGGGGCGCCGCCGTGCGGTGACCGGAGTCCGGTCGAGCGGCCCGCGTTCCTCGCCGCCGGTGGGGAAGGTGCCGTCACCGACGCCGCCACAGCTCGGGGCGCCAGGTGGAGGCGGCCGCCCCCTCCGAGGCCATCGCCGGCGCCTCCGGCTCCCACCCGTCCACGGCCCCCACGGGCAGGAAACCCGCCACCCGGAGTTCCTGATCCAGCACCTCGGGACCCAACGGCCAGGTCGGGAACGTCTCTGACTCCTCCCGGATCGTCCCGCGCTCCCCGAGCACCTGGTACCGGAACGTCCAGTGGTGCGGCCCCGCCCGCTCGTCCGGCGGACCCGCCGGTACGCACCGCACCGTTCCGGTGTAGACGTCCGGGCCGAGCCGTGTCGAGGGGAGGGCCCACTCCTCGGCGGCCGGGGACTCGGGCCGGGGGCTGTCCACCACCAACAGCCCACCCGGCACGAGGGCCCGCGCCACCGCCGGCCAGAGCCGGCCCTCCCGCTCGTCGGGCGGCAACCCGCCGGCCAGGTTCACGCACACCGCCAGATCAGCCACGCCGGCGAGGCCGGCCGCCGCGAGCGGGCGGGGGTGCACCCGAACCCGGCTCCGCACCCGGTCCGACGCCGTGGCGAGGCGCCCCATCAACACGGACCTCATCGCTCGCGACGGCTCCACGGCGTGCACGGGGACCTCCGACTCCTCGGCCAGCACCCCGGTCATCGCACCCGTACCCGCGCCCACCTCCAGCACGCCGAGGCGAGCCCGCCGCGCGGGCGTGGCGAGCCAGGTCCGCGCCCACTCCCGGTAGCCGGCGAGGTGGAGCAGGTCGTAGAACTCGGCGGTCACCGAGTACTGGTCCGCCGGCTCCCGGTCTCTCGACATACCTCGCCTGGGTAGCAGACGAGGCCGACTCCGGCCACTTCACGAGACCACCCGCACGGGCCAAACCCCGGTGATACCCGCAGGTGCCGGCGCGAGCGGCCCACCCGATCCGGTGACGCTGGTCCCGCGCCCGGCCGGTGAGGTGTGGCACGTTGCCTCCCGGTCACCCCCGAGGTCGGGTACCCATACCCCGACGGCACAGACGATGACCGGAGGCCTAACAGCCCATGAGCAAGGTTCCCAACCTCACCCTGAACAACGGCGTGGAGATCCCCCAGCTCGGCTTCGGGGTGTTCCAGGTCCCGCCGGAGGACGCGAGGCGCACGGTCGCGACCGCGCTCCGCACCGGGTACCGGAGCATTGACACCGCCAAGGCCTACAGCAACGAGAGCGGCGTCGGACAGGCCGTCGCCGAGTCAGGGCTGCCCAGGGAGGAGATCTTCGTCACCACGAAGCTCCTCAACGCGGAGCAGGGCTACGACTCGGCTCTGCGTGCCTTCGACGCGAGCATGACCGAGCTCGGCCTCGACTACCTGGACCTGTACCTCATCCACTGGCCGTTGCCCGGCCGGGACCTCTACGTGGAGACCTGGAAAGCGTTCGAACGGCTCTACGAGGAGGGTCGCGTCCGCGCGATCGGCGTCTCCAACTTCACCATCGACCACCTGAAGCGGCTGTTCGACGAGACCGACATCGTCCCCTCGATCAACCAGGTCGAGCTGCACCCCAAGCTCCAACAGCCGGAACTGCGGGCCTTCCACGCCGAACACGGCATCCTCACCGAGGCCTGGAGCCCACTGGCCCAGGGAGACGTCCTCGCCGACCCGGTGGTCACCCGGCTCGCGGAGAAGCACGGCAGGACCCCGGCCCAGGTCATCCTGCGCTGGCACCTCGACATCGGCAACGTGGTCATCCCCAAGTCGGTCACCCCGTCCCGGATCGAGGAGAACTTCGACCTGTTCGGCTTCCACCTCGACCCGGAGGACATCGAGGCGCTCGCTCCGCTGGACTCGGGGACCAGGGTCCTGGGCCTCGACCCCGCGACGTTCAACGGCTGAGCCGCGGCTGAACCGGGCCAGCGGTTGACCGGTCCGGAGTCGCTCACAGTGAGGACTCCGGACCCCGGCGCCCACTACGGTGGCTCGGTGGAGCTTCCGTGGTTCGTCTGGGTGGCCGGGGTGTCCTTCCTCGGTTCGTTGGCTCCGATCTTCAGCGTGGAGCTGTACTTGGTCGGGATGGCCTTCACCCGTCCCGAACTGCCCTGGTGGGGGCTGGCGCTCTCAATCGCCTGCGGACAGCTCGCCGGCAAGCTGGTGCACTACGCGGCGGCGCGGGGCGTCGTGGCGCTGCCCTGGCTGCGCAACCCCCGTTCCGCCCTGGGCGCCAGGATCACCGGGTTGGTCCGACAGCTGGAGGCCCTCTCCGCCCAGCGGCCGTGGACCTGCGCCGCCGTCGTCCTCGGCAGTGCCACGGTCGGCCTGCCGCCCTTCACCGTGCTGGTCCCGGCGGCCGGCGCCATCCGGCTCCCGCTGCGGGTGCTCCTCCCACCCGCCGTGCTCGGCCGGACCCTCCGCTTCGCCGTCATCGCCGTGGCCCCCGGGATCTTCCGCGACCTCTACCTGTGACCCACCGGCAGCCGTCGCCGGATCCTGGTGGCGCCCACCGCCACCGCGGCGTCCCCTGCCGGCGGTCTCACTCCTCCGGCCGGCCCGCCCGGCCCGCGCCTCGGACCCGCTCGGCCTCGGCCCGGATGTGCTCCTCGTCGTAGCGCTGGAACACCCGAGCCGGGTTCCCGGCGGCCAGGCTCCGGTCCGGCAGGTCCCTGGCCACCACGGACAGCGGTTGCACCGTGACGAAGTCCCCGATCACCACACCGGGCATCACGAAGCAGAGCCCCCCGATGAAGCAACCCCGGCCGATCCGCACCGGCTTGCGTTCGATGAGGTCGGACCCGGTGTGGTTCTCCAGCATCATGTTCGCCAACCAGCTGGAGTGGGTGAAGACCAGCGTGTTCAGCCCGATGCTGGTGTGCTCGCCGATCTCCAGCCCGCCGCTCGCGTCCAGGACGGCGCCCTCACCGATCCAGCAGTGGTCGCCCAGGACGAGCCGCTCGGGGCTCACGATCTTGGCCCGTTCCCTGATCCGGGTGGTGGGGGGAAGGCCCAGCAGCCGGGCCCGCTCGCTGTCGTTCATGTACTGGCCCACCAGGTCCGTGAGGATCCCTGGCCGCAGGCGCCGGCTGCGCTCGTCGTCGAGGAACATCAGCGGCCCAGCCGGGCGTCGACCAGCGCGGTCATCCCCTCCCGCACGGAGACCCTCGGCTCCCAGCCCAGAACCTCCCTGGCCCGCCGGATGTCGGCCGCCCGCCGGGACACCAGGACGTCCCTGGGGTTGAAGCGGGGCTCCACCTCCGCGCCGACCGCGTCGATGAGGATCTTCGCCAGCTGCGCGATCGTGGTGTCGATGCCCGTGCCGATGTTGATCGGTAGGCCGGACCGCTCGCTCTCCAGCGCCGCGACCACCGCACGCGCCAGGTCCGTGACGTGGACGAAGTCCATCGACTGCTCGCCCCGCCCGTCGATGACGGGCGGGAGCCCGTTCGTCAGCCGGTCGAGGAAGTGGTTGATCACCGAGGTGTAGTAGGCCTCGATGCGCTGGCCGGGGCCGTACACGTTGAAGAAGCGCAGCGCGTTCCAGGAGAGGCCCTGCCGGCGCTCGTAGAAGCGGAGCAGGTCCTCCCCGGCGCGTTTGCTGATGCAGTAGGGCGTCAGCGGGTCCAGCGGGTCGTCCTCGTGCATCGGGAGGCGGTCCGGGTCCCCGTACACCGAGGCGGTGGAGGCGAACACGAGCCGTCGCACCCCCTCGTCGGCGGCCGCCGCGAAGACGTTGTTGTTGCCGACCATGTTGATGTCGATGCTCTCGTGCGGGTCGGCCGTCGACTTGTTGATCGACACCGTGGCGAAGTGGATGACGTGCGAGCACCCCCGGATCGCCTCGCGCACCGCCCCGCCGTACCGGACGTCCTTCTCGACCAGCTCCACCCGTCCCGTGGCGGTCAGCTCCTCGACCCGGGAGCGGTCTCCCCGGCTCATGTTGTCGAAGAGCCGCACCCGGTAGCCCCGGTCGAGCAGCAGGGGCAGCACGTGCATGCCGATGAAGCCCGCTCCCCCCGTGAAGAACACCGTGCCAGCCGTCATCCTCGCCTCCCTGTCCTCCCACGGGTCCGGCGACCCGCGACCCCGCTCCTGGCCCGTCACCCCTCACCGGAGTCCGGCGAGTCCCTCGCGCACCGCCGAGGCGACCCGCTCCACCTGCTCGTCGGTGAGGTTCGCGTGCATCGGGAGCGCGAGCTGGCGCCGGAAGAGGTCCGCAGACACCGGGCACTCCCGGTCCGACCCGTAGACGGGCTGGAGGTGGCAGGCGTAGGTGCCGATCGTCGTCCGCACGCCCGCCGACCGCAGGGCGGAAGCGAGCCGGTCGCGGGACACCGACGGGTCCACCGTGATCAGGTACGCCTGCCACGGGTGTTCCCGGTCGGCACCGGTCACCGGCGTGGTGATCTCGTCGAGGTCCTTGAGCAGCTCCTGGTACCGCTCGGCGACGCGGCGCCGCGCGTCCAGCAGGGCCGGGAGCCGGTCCAACTGGACTCCCATGATCGCCGCCTGGACGTCGGACAGCCGGTAGTTGTGCCCCAGTTCGGTGAAGGAGGGGATCGGCAGGCCCACCGCCCCCTCCCGGGTGAGGGCCGGCGCCACCCCGTAGGTGTGCAGCGTCCTCGCCCGGTCGACGAGGTCGCCCCGATCGCTGGTGAGCGCGCCCCCCTCCCCGGCGGTGATGCCCTTGCGGCCGTGGAAGCTGAAGGTGGCCACGTCGGCCAGGGAGCCGGCCGGCCGACCCCGGTACCGGGCGCCGGCCGCGCAGGCGGCGTCCTCGACGAGGAAGAGACCGTGCCGGTCGGCGACCGCCCGGAGCGCGTCGTAGTCGGCGGGCTGCCCAGCGACGTCCACCGCGACGATCCCCACCGTCCTCGGGGTGACGGCGGCCAGCGCGGCGGCCGCGTCGAGGGTCAGCGTGTCCGGCCGGACGTCGGCGAACACCGGGGTGGCGCCCATCTGGGCGACCGCGTGCGCGGTGGCAGGGAACGTGTAGTCCGCGACCACCACCTCGTCGCCGGGCCGCACGTCGAGCACCAGCATGGCCAGGTGGAGGGCGGCTCCGCAGTTGGAGGTGGCCAGCGCGTGCGCGGTCCCGGCCACCGCGGCGAACCGCTCCTCGAACCGCGCGCACGCGGGTCCCGCGCCGGCCAGCCAGCCCGACCGGAAGACCTCGGCGATGGCCGCGAGTTCCGGCTCGCCCACCGTCGGCTGACCGAGCGCGATGTCGTCGATGTTGTCGGGCATGGCACCCCGCTTTCCTCGACCGAAGCGAGTATAAGTCGGGTGCGGCCGGTCGGCCTGGGAAGCGGAAGCCCGTGACCAGCACGATCGCCACGGGGTCGCCCGGCCGGGGGCCCTGGGCGGCCGGATGTCGGCCCGGCCGGGTGGAGGGATGAGCGATGGCGCACGTGACCGTGATCGGCGGCGGGGTGGTCGGCCTCGCGGTGGCCAGGGAACTCCGGGTCACCCGAGGCCACCAGGTGACCGTCCTGGAGAAGGAGAACGGCTGGGCGCGCCACCAGACCGGCCACAACAGCGGAGTGCTGCACGCGGGTCTCTACTACCGTCCGGGCAGCGAGAAGGCCAGGATGTGCGTGGCCGGTAACGCCTCGATGGCCGCCTACGCCCGGGAGCACGGCGTTCCGGTATCGGTGTGCGGCAAGCTCGTCGTCGCCACCGACGAGGCGGAGGCCGACCGGCTGCGGGAGCTGGCCGGCCGGGCCGAGGCCAACGGGGTGCCGGCACGGGCGATCGGGCCGGACGAGGCGCGGGAGCACGAGCCGGCCGTGCGTTGTGTCGCCGCCCTCCGGGTGGAGTCGACCGGTGTCGTCGACTTCACGGGCGTCTGCGCGGCGATGGTCGAGGAACTCGCCCGGCACGGCGCCGACCTGCGGCTGGGGGCGGAGGCGCTGGCCATCCGCCGTGGACCAGGCCGGGTGGAGGTGGCCACCGGAAACGGCGTGGTGCGGTCCGACGCGCTGGTGAACTGCGCCGGTCTGCACAGCGACCGGGTCGCCGACCTCGCCGGCCTCCGACCGGGGGCCCGCATCCTGCCCTTCCGGGGGGAGTACTACGAGCTGCGGCCCGAACGGCGGCACCTCGTCACCGGGCTGGTCTACCCGGTCCCGGACCCGGCGTTGCCCTTCCTCGGCGTGCACCTGACCCGGATGCTGGACGGTTCGGTCCACGCCGGACCCAACGCTGTGCTGGCCCTGCGCCGGG
Source organism: Actinoalloteichus spitiensis RMV-1378 (assembly GCF_000239155.1). Taxonomy (GTDB): domain Bacteria; phylum Actinomycetota; class Actinomycetes; order Mycobacteriales; family Pseudonocardiaceae; genus Actinoalloteichus_B; species Actinoalloteichus_B spitiensis. The sequence goes on along the minus strand of NZ_AGVX02000046.1, from coordinate 4,079 downwards.
AGGGCTACCGGTGGCGCGACGCCTCCGCCCGAGACCTGGCCGAGGTGGTCCGGTTCCCGGGAACCTGGGGCCTCGCCCGCCGGCACGTCCGGACCGGGATCGCCGAGACCCTCCGGTCGCTCTCCCGAGCGCGGTTCGCGGCGGACCTGGCTCGGCTGGTCCCCGACATCGGACCCGAGGACCTCGTCCGCGCCCCGGCCGGGGTCCGGGCCCAGGCCGTGCTGGCGGACGGACGGCTGGTCGACGACTTCCTGATCGAGCTCGTCCCCCGGCAGGTGCACGTGCTCAACGCCCCCTCGCCCGCGGCGACGAGCGCGCTCGAGATCGCCACGCGCGTGGCCGACCATGTGAGCTCCGTGTTGAATTGACCCCGAACCTCCACCCGCCTCATTGTTGCGCCTCGTGACAGGTACCCTCGTTTTCCGTGGACTTCGAGGGTTATGACCTGATCGTTGTTGGCTCCGGTTTCTTCGGGCTCACGGTGGCCGAGCGGACCGCCAGCCAGCTGGGCCGCCGAGTGCTGGTGCTGGACCGGCGCCCGCATATCGGAGGAAACGCCTATTCGGAGGCCGAACCGGAAACCGGTATCGAGGTGCACCGCTACGGAGCGCACCTGTTCCACACCTCGAACAAGCGGGTCTGGGAGTACGTCAACCAGTTCACCGACTTCACCGACTACCAACACCGGGTCTTCACGATCTACCAGGACCGTGTTTACCCCATGCCGGTCAACCTGGCGACGATCTGCGAGTACTTCGGCAAGTACATGACGCCGGACGAGGCCAGGGCGCTGGTCGCCGAACAGGCCGGGGAGATCGACTCCGCGGACGCCAGGAACTTCGAGGAGAAGGCGATCTCCCTGGTCGGCCGGCCCCTGTACGAAGCGTTCTTCCGCGGTTACACGGCGAAGCAGTGGCAGACCGACCCCAAGGAGCTCCCCGGGGCGACCGTCACCCGTCTGCCGGTCCGCTACAACTTCAACAACCGCTACTTCAACGACACCTACGAGGGGTTGCCGGTCGACGGCTACACCGCGTGGCTGGAGAAGATGGCGGAGCACGAGAACATCGACGTCAAACTGAACGTCGACTTCTTCGACGTTCGGGACCAGCTCCCGGAAGGCGTTCCGGTCGTCTACACGGGAGCGCTGGACCGCTACTTCGACTACGCGGAGGGCCACCTCAGCTGGCGGACCCTCGACTTCACCCAGGAAGTGCTCCCGGTCGGCGACTTCCAGGGCACCTCGGTGATGAACTACGCCGAGGAGGAGGTGCCCTACACCCGGATCCACGAATTCCGGCACTTCCACCCGGAACGGGACTACCCGACCGACAAAACGGTCGTCGTGAAGGAGTACTCGCGTTTCGCCGAGGACGACGACGAGCCGTACTACCCCATTAACACCGCCGAGGACCGCGCCAAGCTGGAGAAGTACCGGGAATTGGCCAAGCGGGAGGCCAGGGAGCGCAAGGTGCTGTTCGGCGGCCGGCTCGGCACCTACAAATACCTCGACATGCACATGGCGATCGGTTCCGCCCTCAGCATGTTCGACAACAAGATCGCCCCGTTCTTCACCGACGGCCGTTCCCTGGACGGGTCGATGGAGGACTGACGGGAAACGTCCGGGCCGGGCCCCGCGAATGGGGCGCGGCCCGAGTCACCGCCGGGTACCGTCGCGGCGCGCTGTCACCCAGTCGGGTGTGCCCACAGCGAGCGCGGTACCCGGCGGTAGCTATATTGAGAGCCATGAATTGACGGTGCCGGACAGTGGAAACCCGGTTTCGGGTGAGATTTCTGTCAAGCGCCAGGTGTCAGTCGGGCCGAGGGACTGCATCGAGTGAGGAGTCCGTCGCCCGGAGTGACCGGCGGGGGTGGCAGCCCGTCGGAGCGTTCGGGGCGGACGCGTTGCCGACCGGGCAGCGCGCCGGAGTGTGACGACGAACACCGCCGCCGACGGATCAGCCGGGGGTGGGCCACGGCCAGGGTGGCCACGGCAGTCCCTCCCCACCGCCGGACGCGAACCTGAAGACACGACCAACGGCCACTCGACGGAGGACCGACTCTCCAATGCCCCCCAAGACAGCAGCCAAGAAAGCCGTGGAACCCACCCAGCAGGCGGCGGTGGGCACCCTGGAGCAGCCCGCGCCCCAGCGCGGCGCCCTGCTCCAGCGCATCCTGTTCCCGCGCCTGGGTGATCCGCTGGACGTGCGGACCCTCTACATGGACGAGGACGAGACGAACCAGCACCGCACCAGGTCGCTGTCCAGGACGTCGGGCACCATCCCGGCCCAGTCCGAGGTCTCCTTCGCCACGTACTTCAACGCCTTCCCGGCCAGCTACTGGCGTCGGTGGACCACCCTGGAGTCCGTCGAACTCCGCCTGCGCGTCGAGGGCGGCTGCCGCATCGACGTCTACCGCTCCCGCGCCAACGGCACCCGCATCCACGTGTGGGGCGACGTCGTCCGGGACGGCGGCGAGGTCAACCAGTCCTTCGACCTCGGTCCGTTCGAGGACGGCGGCTGGTACTGGTTCGACATCACCACCGACCAGAACGAGGTCGTGCTGAGCCAGGGCGGTTGGTTCTCGCCCACGCCGGCGCCCAGCCGAGCCTCGGTGTCGATCGGTATCACCACGATGCGCCGTGACGACTGCGTCGCCACGCTGCGCACCATCGCCGAGGACCCGCTGCTGATGGACGCGGTGACGGCCATCGTCGTCGCGGACCAGGGCAAGGACAAGGTCCGCGAGGCGGAGGCCTTCCCCGAGGCGGAGCGCGCGCTCGGCGACAAGCTGCGCCTGTACGAGCAGGGCAACCTCGGCGGCAGCGGCGGCTTCGCGCGGGGCATGTACGAGGCCCTGACCGCGACCGACTGCGAGCAGATCCTGTTCATGGACGACGACATCGTGCTGGAGACCGACTCGGTGCTCCGTGCGATCGCGTTCTCCCGCTTCACCGAGCACCCGACGCTGGTCGGCGGGCAGATGCTCAACCTCCAGGCGCGGTCCCGGCTCCACTCGATGGGCGAGGTCATGGACCGCGCCAAGTTCATGTGGCGGCCGGCGCCGGGCTCCGTCGAGGACCACGACTTCGCCGAGAAGTCCCTGCGGGAGAGCCCCGTCTTCCACCGGCGGACCGACGTCGACTACAACGCGTGGTGGATGTGCATGATCCCCCGCTCGGTGGCGGAGGAGATCGGCCTGCCCCTGCCCATCTTCATCAAGTGGGACGACACCGAGTACGGCCTGCGCGCCAGTCACGCCGGCTACCCGACCGCGACCGTGCCCGGGATCGCGGTCTGGCACATGTCCTGGGGTGAGAAGGACGACCTCACCGACTGGCAGGCCTACTTCCACACCCGCAACCGCCTGATCACCGCCGCGCTGTACCACCCGGAACGGCGTGCGACGACCATGATCAAGGACATGCAGAAGCGCTCCCTGCGCTACCTGCTGCGGATGGAGTACTCCGCCGTCGCCCTCCAGCAGATGGCCATCGAGGACTTCCTGCGCGGACCCGACGAGCTGTTCGACACCCTGCCCACCGCGCTGGGCAAGGTGCGGGAGCGCCGGGCGCAGTTCGACGACGGCCGGGTGCTGCCCACCGCGCGGACCCTGCCGCTGCCGTCGATGTCCCAGGTCCGCGCCGAACGCTTCATGCGGCCGCCGACCAACCCGCTGAGCATCGGCAAGGCGCTGGTCGAGGTGCTGCTGCGGAACCTGCTGCCGGTCAAACCGCAGCACCGGGACCGTCCGGAGCTCAACCTGGCCGGCCGGGACGCCCAGTGGTTCCTGCTTGCCAGGCTGGACAGCGCGACGGTGGCGACCGCGGACGGCCGTGGTGTGACCTTCCGCCGCCGGGACCGCGAGTACTTCTGGCGGACGCTGCGGACCTCGGTGCGGAACAACATCACCCTGCTGCGGCAGTTCCCGAAGCTCCGCAAGCAGTACCGGAAGGCGATGCCGACCCTGACCAGCAAGGACGCCTGGAAGAAGGTCTTCTACGGCGACTGAGCCCTTCGGCTCCCGCCAGCGGTGGAGCGCCCCCGCCGGATCAGTCCGATCCGGCGGGGGCGCTCCTC
>NZ_AGVX02000047.1 GCF_000239155.1 Actinoalloteichus spitiensis RMV-1378 | reverse complement strand
CTGCCACGGTTGTTCGGTGGACCGCCAGCGGCTGATCTGGCCGGGCACGCGGCGGTCCTCGCCAGCACCCGACGACCAGGGGTGGTCGGCGGGGTCGGCGGCCAGGGGCATCAGCTCGGCCGCCAGCGCGCGTCGACGCGCGGCGGTGAACGTCGCGCACACGCCGACGTGGTGCAGCACCGCGTGCTCGTCGTACAGGCCGAGCAGCAGCGATCCCACCGCCGTCCCCGGTTCGGTGCCCTTGTGCCAGCGCAGCCCTCCCACCACGCAGTCGGCGGTGCGCTGGTGCTTGATCTTGAGCATGATGCGCTGGCCTGGCTGGTACCGGTCGGTGGTGGCCTTCGCGATCACCCCGTCCAGGCCGGCTCCCTCGAAGAGCTCGAACCACCGCCGCGCCGTCCCCCTGTCCCCGGTGAGCGGAGTGAGGCGCACCCCGCCGGTCGAGGTCGGCACGATCCGTTCCAACGCGGCCCGGCGGGTCTCGAACGCCTCCTCCACCAGGGGCTGGTTCGCCTCCGCGAGCAGGTCGAAGGCGACGAAGGTGGCGGGTGTGCGTTCGGCCAGGGTCCGCACCCGGGATTCGGCGGGGTGGATGCGTTCCGACATCGCGTCGAAGTCCAGCCGGTCGCCGACCGCGACCACGAGCTCCCCGTCGACGACGGCCCCGGCCGGGAGCCGGTCACGGGCCTCCCGCACCACCTCCGGGAAGTACCGGTTCAGCGGCTTGCCCGTGCGGGACTGGAGGACGACGTCGTCGCCGTCCCGGAACACCAGGCAGCGGAAGCCGTCCCACTTGGGCTCGAAGAGGTAGTCCCCGGCGGGTAGCTCGGCGACCGGCCTGGCGAGCATGGGAGCGACGGGGGGGACCAGCGGGAGCGCCATCTCCCCATCGTGGGACCAGCGTCGCCCTCCCGCACGTCGCACCGCTCCGGGGCGAACGCGGACGGCGGAGGCGAGCCCGGCCGCACGGGCAACCGCCGGAGGCGGGGTCGGCTCCTGGCTGGCTGGCCCTGGACGCGACCGGGCGGTGCGCGACGGCGGGCCGTGTGGCAGGCGGGCGGCGCGGGACGGTGCGGTCGGGTGCCGCGGTCCGGCCCTCGGGTGCGCCGGGTCCGCCGCTGGTGGCCCCGCCCGGGACGGTCCGGGCAGGTCAGCGGACCCGGTGGCCCTCCGCGGCGTCCAGCTCCAGGTGCACCGCCGCCGGTAGCCGTTCCAGCCCGAGCGCGTCGCGGGCTCGGCCCAGCACCCGGTGTTCCAACGCGCTCCACACCGCGCGGACGTCGGTGCCCCGGCGCAGGGCCAGCAGGAGCCGCAACGCCGGCCGCTGTTCCGTGCCCACGAGGGTCACCCGTGCCCTGGACACCCCGTCGATCCCCCGCGCGTCGTCCTGGACCGCCTCCGTCACCGCGCGCGCGGACACCCGCAGCTCACCGTCGGCGTCGTCGAACTCCACCTCCGGGTGGTGCTCCGGGCGCAACGCCCGCACCGCCCAGCGCACGCCGAGTGCCAGCAGGACGAGCCCGAGCAGGAGGGCGAGCAACCTGCCCAGGACGCCGGAGCCGCCGAGCCAGTCGACCGCGACCGGGTCGGCCACCGGCCGGGTGGCCCGGTCGGAGCCCAGCCAACCGGCCCCCACGACGAGCGCGAGGAGCCCGGCCAGGAGGGCGAGGGTGCCGACGACCGCCGTCGCGGTGCGTTCCGTGGTGGCCGACCGGGCGACGGCGGCGTGCGAACTTCTGCTCATGACCACTCCTCGCGGTGGGATGGGAGGGGGAGGTCCGCCGTCACGACCCGGGCCGCAGGCCGGGCGTCGCCGGGCGTGACCGCGACGGCTCGGGCTGGTGTTCCCGGCGTTCCCGGGAGGAGACGACGGTGACGGTGACGCGTGGCTTCTCCCGCAGGGGCAGGTCGTCCACCAGGTCCCGCACGACCGCCAGCAGCCGGGGCTGGAGCGTCTCGTCGCCGTCCACCGGCGCGGGCACGGCCCGGACCGTCACGTGCCCCCGGGTCGCGGTGACCGAGGCCGAGCGCACCCCGGTCTCGGCTCGGACGCGGTGGCCCACCACACGCGCCAGCGAGCGGGACGACGTCGTGACCGTGACGTCCGGGGCGGGATCGTGCAGCGCGAGGTGGTGCCGTCGGGCGGAGGCCGCCAACAGCACCAGGACCAGGCCCGCGAGGGCGACCAGTGCCGCGGTGACCCGTGTCCCGGTGTCCTGCCAGGTCGTGGTGGAGGCCTGGTCCAGCCACCCGGGCCAGGGGACCCACAGGGGCGCCGAGGCCGGCCGCCACCAGGCCCAGAGCACCTCGATGATGGTCAGGACGCCGGCGACCGCGACGGCCACCCCGATGAGCGTGGCGAGGATCCGGATCAGTGCGCGCATGTCTACTCCACCCGGGCCGGGGACACGCCCCGCAGGGCGACGATCCTGACGTCTACCGTTCGGGCCTCCCTGCCGGTGGCCCGCAGCAGCCCCGCGCGCACCCGTTCCCGGATCTCCGCCACCGCGGACCGCACCCGGCACGGGTAGCGGAGGGCGACGTCGAGCCGCAGGTGGAGGCCGTCGCCCGGGTCGCTGATCCGGACCTTGGCGCCGCCGGGACCGGACCCGCCCGAGGGGAGCACGTGGGGTGACTCCCCGGCTGCCTGGCGGGCGACCTTGCGGAGCACCTGGTCCCTGATGTCGAGCGTGCCGCGCTCCCCGGCGTCGTCGGGGGCGGCGCGGTCGACCTGGGAGGGACGGCCCTCCTCACCCCCGGTCCCGGCCTCCTCGGCCGCGGTGGGTCGTCGCGGCCGTGCCCGTTCGAGCCGGTGCGCGCCCGGCGTCACCGGTCCCGCCCCCGGCCGCGTTCGAACATGCCGCCGAGGTCGAGCTCGCCGTCGAGGACCCGGCCGATCACCAGGCCGATCAGCCCGACGACCAGGGCGGCCAGGAAGGCGGCGAAACCGCCGATGGCGCCGGCGGCGCCGAGGATGAGCCCGGCCAACAGGCCGGTCTGGGTCGCACTCATGCGGGTCTCCTTGCTGGTCGACTTCAGTGGGGTGGGCCGTCGCACTCCTGATGAGGCGATCGCCCGGTGAGGTTCACCGCACCCTCGGGTGGTGGCGCCGCCACCACCACCGGCGGAGCAGCCGCCCGAACTGGACCGGCAACGACCGGCGCCGGAACGCCGTGACCACCACCGCCTGGTGAGCAGGCGGGGTAGCGGCGTCGCCCCGGGGCGGGAGCCCGGCGGAGAAGACCGCCGGGTCACCACCCGCGTCGGGGTGGTGTGCCCGGATGAACGCCCGGCGCGCCGCCTTCCGGTCAGCGGACCGGGTCGTGGACGGGCCTGGCACGGTCACCGCCCCCCGGCGAGGCGCGGCGCGGGTGGTTCCGCCGAGACCACGACGTCGGCGACGGTGACGTCCACCGGCACCGCTCCCACCACGGCCCGCGCCCGGGAACGCAACTCCTGGACCACCTGCGGGATCGAGGCCCCGAACCGCAGGACCACGGCGACGGCCACCCGTTCTCCCGCCTCCCCCACGGCCACCCCACGTATCCGGGCGCCGGGGAGGAGGGTGTCGACGGTGGAGGTCGCGGTCTCGTCCAGGCGTTCCACGGCCGGGTGGGACAGCACCTCCTGGCGCAACCGCTCGGCGCGGCGACGCGTGTCGTCGGGTTCGTGCCTGGCTGGTGATGGCTGCATGGCTCACGCCCTCGGCTTGGTGTCCTGCGAGGCCACCGAGCTGGCCGGTGGCCGCTCCGGTGGCGGCCGGCACCGGCGCCACCGGTGCCGTTGGCGCCCTCCCGCGCTCGGAACCTCCGACCGGGACGGCGCGTGCCGGCTCACTCGACCCGCGGGGTGGAGGACTCCTGCTGGTCCTGTTCGGGGAGCTGGACGTCGTTGACCGCGATGTTGACCTCGATCACGTCCAGGCCGGTCATCCGCTCGACCGACGAGATCACGTTGCGGCGGACGGCGCGGGCCAGGTCCACGATCGAGACGCCGTACTCGACGATGAGGTCCAAGTCGATCGCGGCCTGCTTCTCCCCGACCTCCACCTGCACGCCCGTCGCCGCGGACGTGCCGCCGCCGGGGATCCGCTCCTTCAGCGCCCCGAACGCCCTCGACACCCCGCCGCCCATCGCGTAGACGCCGCCGATCTCCCTGGCCGCGACGCCCGCGACCTTCTGGACCACGGCACTCGAGATGGTCGTCTTGCCTTCGGTGGTCTCGTCGGCGGTGCGGACCGCCGTGGAGGAGGACCGAGGGCTGGGCGGCTGGCCGGTGTCGGCTCCGGTGGTCTCCTTGCTGGTCCTGCTCTGCGTCATGGGGACAACCTTCTTCCCTGTCAGGGGGGTACCACCGGCGCGAGCGGAAACGCTCCCGCGCCGTGCGATGGCGGTACCCACCCTGGTGCGGCAGCCGGCACGCATGCCGTCAAACCCCCCTATGGTGTGAGCCTCAGGGGTTCCAGGACGTCCGCGACCAGTACTCGGTCCGCTGGCGTGGCCGGTTCCGAAGCGCTCGTCGAGGCTGGCGACGAGGTGCCCGCACAGCGCGGCGCCAGCCAGGGGGACCGGGCCCCGCTACCGCCAGGTCGACGGTTCGGCATCCGCCCCGGTGAAGGGGGAGGCGCGCCAGGCCGGGATCCCCCGTCCGGCACGACGTCCTCGGCGTCCGCGCGGTCCCCGAGGATGCCAGGGCCAACAGCGGGAGCCGGGGGTGTGCCGGCCGGACCAGCTCGTCGAACGCGCCGTCCTCACCGCTGACCGCCGCCGGCGACCAGCTCGCGGTCCCCGCACCCGACCAGTCGGTCGACTACGGCCGCCTGCCGTACCGGAGGAAGAGCATGCCGTCCTCCTCCAACATCGACAGCAGCTCCATGTCCCGCCGGGCGGGCGGCCGCGACCCGAGCGCCGCCCGGCCCGTCGCGCCGCCGGCGAGAACCGGGGACACCGTCAGGCAGAACTCGTCCACCAGCTCGTCCTCGATGAGCGTCCCCAGGAGCTGGGGTCCGCCCTCGCAGCACACCCGGCGCAGGCCGCGGCGGTCCAGCTCCGCGACGAGGGCTCGCGGGTCCACGTGCGCGTCGCCGGCCAGGACCACCTCGGCTCCGTCGTCCTCGGCGCGGCGCCGCCGCTCCCGGGGAGCGGCAGCGCAGGTCACGACGATGGTCCTGGTCACCACGTCGGTGAGCAGCGGAGCGCCGGCGGGTATGTCGCAGGAGTTGGTCACCACGGCCAGCGGTGGGACACCGCCGAGCCCCCACCTGGCCCGCCGGGCGGTGCGCCTCCCGGTGGCGGTGATCCCCCGGTACCCCTCGGCCAGTGCCGTGCCCAACCCGACGAGCACGACGTCGGCGAGGTCGCGGAACAGGGAGAGCATCCGGCGGTCGGCGGCCCCGGACAGGCCGCCGGACGCCCCGTCCAGGGCGATCGCGCCGTCGAGACTGGCCACCATGTTCGTCCGGACCCACGGCCGTTCCAGGGCCTCCGGATACGCGTGTAGCCGTTCCACCTCGTCCTCGGCGAGCTCGGGGAGGACGTCGGCGGGCGGCGGGAAGAGCCTGCGCACCGGCTCATCCCACCACGTTAGGCTGGTGCTCATGCCCGGCACCTGCCTGACCGATCGGACACCGCAGGTCGGCGCGGACGAGTTGATCGCTGCGATGAGCCCGCCCCCGCAGTTCGACTCGGTGCGGTACGACACCTACCTGCCCAACCCCGACGAACCGAGCCAGGCCGAGGCGCTGCGGCGGTGCCGTGACTTCGCCGCGCGGGTCGCCGGGGGCCGGCGCCGGTCCCGGTGGTCGTTGTTCGGGACCAAGCGCGCCGACGAGGGGCCGAGGGGCATCTACCTCGACGGTGGGTTCGGGGTCGGCAAGACGCACCTGCTGGCCGCGACCTGGCACGAGGTTCCGGCGCCCCGGGTCTTCGGAACCTTCGTCGAGCTCACCCACCTGGTGGGCGCGTTGGGCTTCGCCGAGACGGTGCGGCGGCTCTCGGAGCACCGCCTGCTGGCCATCGACGAGTTCGAGCTGGACGATCCGGGCGACACCATGCTGGTGACCAGGCTGCTCTCCGAGCTGATGGCGGCCGGCGTCTTCGTCGCGGCCACGTCCAACACCCTGCCCGACCGCCTGGGCGAGGGCCGGTTCGCGGCGGACGACTTCCTCCGCGAGATCCACGCGATGGCCCGGCGGTTCGAGGTGGTGCGGGTCGACGGACCCGACTACCGGCACCGGGGCCTGCCGGAGGCCCCCGAGCCGGTGGACGACGGCGAACTCCTCCGCCGCGCCGAGGCCGACCCGAACGCCTCCCTCGACGGTTTCGAGGAGTTGTGCGCCCACCTGGCCCGACTGCACCCCTCCCGGTACGGACGGCTGGTGGACGGCGTCAGTGCCGTCCACCTGCGCGGTGTCCGCCCGTTGCCCGACCAGGACGTCGCGTTGCGCTTCGTGGCGTTCGCCGACCGCCTCTACGACCGTGACATCCCCGTGGTGGTGTCGGGGGCCCCCGTCTCGGACCTCTTCGGGCCCGACATGCTGCGCGGCGGGTACCGCAAGAAGTACCTGCGGGCGATCAGCCGGTTGACCGCGTTGGCGAGGCAGGGTGCCTCCCACCAGGCGGAGAGCGGGCAGGGCGCGGCCGGCTGACCGCACGCTCACCGCCTCCCGAGCACCTCCGCGATGGCCTCGACGCCCCTGTCCAGCTCCGCCTCGGTGATCACCAGCGGGGGTGCGACGCGCAGCGTCGTCGACTGGGTCTCCTTGCACAGCACACCGCGGCGGGCCAGCTCCTCGGACACCTGACGTCCCGTCGGTCCCCCCGGGGCGATCTCCACGCCGGCCCACAGGCCGCGGCCCCGCACCTCGGTGACCCCGTGACCGACCAGTTCTCCGAGGCGGGAGTGCAGCCGGCCGCCCAACTCGACGGCTCGGCGCTGGAACTCGCCGGTGGACAACAGGCGGACCACCGCCCTGCCGACGGCGCAGGCCAAGGGGTTCCCGCCGAAGGTCGAGCCGTGCTCACCGGGCCGGAGCACGCCGAGGACGTCCCGGCGCCCCACCACGGCGGACAGCGGCAGCAGCCCGCCGCCCAGCGCCTTCCCCAACGTGTACAGGTCGGCTCGGACGCCGTCGTGCGCGGACGCGAGCAACTCGCCCGTCCTGGCCAGGCCGGACTGGATCTCGTCGATCACCAGCAGCACCCCGTGCTCGTCGCACACCCGCCGCAGGGTCCGCAGGTAGTCGGGGGGCGGAACCACCACCCCCGACTCCCCCTGGACGGGTTCCACCAGGACGGCGGCCGTCCGGGGGGTGATCGCACGCTCCACCGCCGCCGCGTCGCCATAGGGTGTGATGACGAAACCGGGGGTGAACGGTCCGAAGTCCGCCCGTGCGACCTCGTCGGTCGAGAAGGAGACGATGGTCGTCGTCCTGCCGTGGAAGTTCGAACCGGCGACCACGATCTCCGCCGTGTCCGCCGGCACTCCCTTGACCTGGTACGCCCACTTGCGGGCGACCTTGATCGCCGACTCGACCGCCTCCGCCCCCGAGTTCATCGGCAACACCAGTTCGGTGCCGGTGAGCTCGGCGAGCTCGGCGCAGAAGGGACCGAGCTGGTCGTGGTGGAACGCCCTGCTGGTCAGGGTGACCCGTCCGAGCTGGTCGACCGCGGCGGCCACCAGGTCCGGGTGGCGGTGGCCGAAGTTCAGCGCGGAGTAACCGGCGAGGAAGTCCAGGTAACGCCGTCCCTCCACGTCGGTGACCCATGCGCCCTCCCCGTGCGCGATGACCACCGGGAGCGGGTGGTAGTTGTGCGTGCTCCAACGCTCGTCGAGCGCGATCGCCTCGGAGGTGCTCCGCGCCGGTGCGTGAGCGTGGTCGGTCGTGACAGCCATACCCCAAGGCTAGGGGGCGGTACCCGCTCACATCATGTGGCAAACCATGCTCATCATGGCGATTCGTTGCGAATTCGACCAGGAATACGGAGAAACGTTGCTGCCGGGTGAGTGGGAGTGCGAGCGGATCGAGCGTGATCACGGGCCGTCACGTGTGATCGTCCGAACGGATGGTTGAGGTGGCGAAAAGTTTCACCTTGAGAACGACCGTGTTAAGGATGAGCCACGCTACCCATGATCGGGAGGTATCCGTGCGTGCTCGTCTCCTGACCACCCTGGCCGGCGCGGCGCTCGCCGTCGCCACCGCCGTCTCCGTCGCCCCCGCCGCCACCGCCCAACAGGACCTCGCCTACGTCGCGCTGGGCGATTCCTACGCCTCCGGTACCGGAATCGGCCAGTACGACCCCGAGAGCGGGAACTGCCAGCGGTCGCCGCTGGCCTACCCGGAGCTCTGGGCGAGCGAGAACGCCGCCAGCCTCACCTTCGCCGCGTGCTCCGGAGCCACCACGGACGACCTGCTCGCCAACCAGATCGGCGCGCTCGACCCCTCGACCGATCTCGTCAGCGTCTCCATCGGCGGCAACGACGCCGGGTTCGCCAGTGTCATCACGACCTGCACGGTCGGCACCTCCCAGGCCTGCCGGGACGCCGTCGGCGGCGCTCAGGCCTTCATCGCCGACGAACTCCCCGCCCGCCTCGACACCACCTACGCCGCGATCAACTCGGCGGCTCCGAACGCCGAGGTCGTCGTGATCGGCTACCCGCACCTGTTCTCGGCGGGCATCTGCCTGGTGTCCAACGAACGTCGCACGCTGTTGAACGAGACCGCTGACCTGCTGGCCGACGTCACCAGCGCGCACGCCGGGGCGGCTGGCTTCACCTTCGCCGACGCGCGGCCCGCCTTCCAGGGCCGTGGCTACTGCGCGTCCGGGGCGTGGATCAACGGACCGATGCTCCCGCTGACCGAGTCCTACCACCCCAACGCCAACGGCCACGCGAACGGCTACCTGCCGGTGCTCAGCGGCGCGGTGTCCTCGGTCTCCGCCTCCTGAGTGGAGCGTCCGCCGGGAACCCGGTTCCCGGCGGACGGCCTCACTCCACCTCGACGCGCACGTGGGGCCCAGCGAAGCACAGGTAGCCGGCGACCGTGGCCGCCTCGGCCAGCGGCAGGGGGTAGGTCCAGGCCACCTCGGCCGCCCGGGCCTCGGGTGCCTCCAGGTCGAAGTACCCCGCACGTCCCTTGTAGGGGCACATCGTCACCCGCTCGGCGGGCACCAGGTACTCGCTCGCCACGTCCTCCCGAGGGATGTACCAGCGTGTGGGCAATCCCGTCTCGAACAGGGCGACCGGCCTCCGGGTCTCGGCGACCAGCACGGACCCCGCCCACACCCGCACCAGTCGGCTCGAGCGACGGGTGTCGACGCGGTGGAAGGGATCCCTCGGATGCGCGAACACCCGCTCGTCCTCCTCGAACCAGGCGTCGAGCCGGTCGAAGTAGAAGGCGCCGAGCCCGGACAGGTCCGGGGAGCCGCGCACCGGATCGGGGTAGGACCAGACGACGTTCTCCAACACCCGGTCACCCACCCGGAGGTGCCAGTACCGGGCGTCGCCCTTGAACGGGCAGTGCGTCCGGTGGTCGCTGTCCAGGAGCTCTCCCCTGACGTCGGACAGCGGGAGGTACCACTGGGGGAGCAGCCCCGTCTCGTGCAGCATCCGCGCCCCCACGGTGTCCACCACCGTCTCGCCCGCCACCTCGGCGCGGACGCGGCGTTCGACCTCGTGCAGGTACAGGACGTGCGCCGGCGCCGCGGCCTCCAGGTCGAAGTTCAGCTGCCCGGCCAGCGGTCGCGCGAAGGGACCCGATCCCAGGGTGAGTGACATGGCACCGACTGTAGGGGCTGGCGGCGACCGCGGCCGGTCCTGGCGGGAGCCGGGCCCGATCAGGACAGCGCGCGCAGCGCGGCGAGCGCCTCGTCGGCGTGGATCTCCATGCGGAACTCGCTGCGCGTGACGTGCACGAGGCGGCGGTCGGTCCCGATGACGAAGGTGTGCCGCTTCATCGGCAGCGGACCGATCCGCCGGACCCCGAACCGGGCGGCGACGGTGCCCGAGGGGTCGGAGAGCAGCGGGAAACCCAGGGAGTGCGCCTCGTCGAACTCCCGCTGCCGCTCGACCTTGTCACCGCTGACCCCCACCGGCCGCGCCCCCACCTCGGCGAACTCCTCGGCGAGGTCGCGGAAGTGGCAGCTCTCCGCGGTGCAGCCGGTGGTGAAGGCAGCGGGGTAGAAGAACAGCACGACGGGGCCCTCGCTGAGCAGGTCAGCCAGGGCCAGTGTCTCGCCGTGCTGGTCGGTCAACTCGAAGTCGGGGACGAGGTCCCCCGCCCGAAGTGCCATCACGTTCCTCGGCAATCCCAGTCCGGTCGCGCCCTCACGGCCGACTCGTTGCCACGGTACTACCGATCTTTCCGGTGAAGGTCACGGACGGGGTTCGGTTGGTCACCAGACGTGGCGCAGGTAGCGCTCCACGGTCAGATCCACCACCTGGCGGGGAGCGGTGTCCCAGAGCTCCTGGTTGAAGATCTCGACCTCGATGGGGCCGTCGTACCCGGCGCGCTCCACGGCCTCCCGCAGCCGCGCGAGCTCCACGCAGCCGTCGCCCATCATGCCCCTGCCCAGCAGGACGTCGGCGGGGAGCGGCGTGACCCAGTCGCAGACCTGGTAGGAGGCGATCCGCTCGCCCGCCCGTTCGATGGCCCGGTAGACGTTGGGGTCCCACCACACGTGGTAGGCGTCGACCACCACCCCGACCTGGTCGGCGGGGAAGCGGTTCGCCAGGTCGACGGCCTGGTCGAGGGTGGAGATCACGCACCGGTCGGAGCAGAACATGGGGTGCAGCGGTTCCACCGCGAGCCGCACGCCGCGTTCCCTGGCGTAGGGGCCGAGTTCCCCGAGGGCGTCGGCCACCCGCTCGCGGGCACCGTCCACGTCGGTGCTCCCGGCGGGCAGACCGCCGGACACCAGGACGAGCACCGAGGTCCCCAGCTCGGCGCACTCGTCGACCGCGCGGCGGTTCTCCTCCAGCGCGGCGGCCCGCTCCCCGGGGTCCGAGGCCGTGAAGAAGCCACCCCGGCAGAGCGAGGTGACCTGAAGGCCGGCCTTCCTGACCAGGGCCGCCGACCTGGCCAGCCCGTACTCGGCGACCGGTTCGCGCCACAGGCCCACGCCGGGGATCCCGGCGCGCACGCATTCGGCGACCACGGTCTCGAGGTCCGCGTACTTGGTCGTCGCCTGGTTGAGGCTCAACCGGGACAGGTCGGCTCCCGCCCGGGGGACGGCGTTGGTGCTGGTCACTGGGCCACTCCGGACAGTTCGAGGAACAGGCGCATGCGGCGCTCGGCGAGGTCGGGGTCGGGGAGGAGACCGGCTTCGTCGGCGAGGACGAACAGCTGGGCCAGGTGCGGGACGGACCGGGCGCTCTCCAGGCCGCCCACCATCCGGAAGTGGTCCTGGTGGCCGGAGAGCCACGCCAGGAAGACGATGCCCGTCTTGTAGTAGTACGTGGGGGTCCGGAAGATGTGCCGGGACAGTGGGACCGTGGGCTCCAGGATCCGGTCGAAGGTCGCCTGGTCCCCGGAGTCCAGGGCGCGGACCGCCGCGACCGCCGCCGGCGCGATGGCGTCGAAGATGCCGAGCAGGGCGTGGCTGTAGCCCTGGTCGTCACCCTTGATCAGCTCGGGGTAGTGGAAGTCGTCGCCGGTGTAGCAGCGCACGCCCTCCGGGAGCCGCCGTCGCAGCGCCACCTCCCGGTCCGCGTCCAGCAGGGACACCTTGATGCCGTCGACCTTGGCACGGTTGGCCTCGATGATGGAGGTGAAGGTGTCGGTGGCGGTGTCGAGGTCCTGGGAACCCCAGTAGCCCAGCAGTTGGGGGTCGAACATCGGTCCGAGCCAGTGCAGGATCGCCGGTTCGGGCAGCTGCCCCAACAGGTGGTCGTACACCCGCTGGTAGTCCTCGGGGCCGGTGGCCGCACTGGCCAGGGCGCGGCTCGCCATCAGGATGACCGTGGCGCCGGCAGCCACCGCCACCTCGGCCTGCTCCTCGTACGCGGCGATGATCTCGGGGATGCCGTGCTCACCGGGACCGAGCTGGTCGGTGCCCACGCCCACACCGAGCGCCCCGCCCACCGACCGGGCTTCCGCGCCACTGCGCCGGATGAGTTCGGCCGCCGTCGGCCAGTCCAGGCCCATCCCCCGCTGCGCGGTGTCCATCGCGTCGGCGACCCCGACGCCGTGTTCCCACAGGTGGTGGCGGAACGCCATCGTGGCGCCCCAGTCGGGGCGGGCGGGCACACCCGGGGTGTTGTCCGCGAGCGGGTCCGCCACGACGTGCGCCGCCGCGTAGAGCACACGGCTGCTCGGGGGAGCCCCCTTTGCCGAACGGGGCGCGGTGGGTCGAGGCGTGTACTGGACGAGATCGCCGGCGTCTGTCGGCAGCGTGAGTGCCACGGGGTCAGCTCCGGTTCGTAGAAAGCGCTTACTGAGCCTCGAAAGCTAGGTGGCGCCCCCCGAGGGGTCAAGGAGGTGCCCGTGGTCCTGGCCGAGATCGGCCGAGGCGCAGCCGCGCGGGGCGCCGGCGGCGGACAGTACGGCGTGCGGGAGACCGTGCCGCCCCGCCTGGCGGCCCCCGCGTGCTATGCAGAACCTGGTCCCGGGGGAACGGGCAGGACCGATCGGAGGCTTCCAGGGTGGCGGCAACGTTGGCCGATGTCGCGGCCAGGGCGGGTGTGTCCAGTGCGACGGTGTCCCGGGTGCTCAACGGGAACTACCCCGTCGCCGAGGCGACCCGGCGGCGGGTGACCGAGGCGCTGCGGGAGCTGAACTACGTGGTGAACGGGCCGGCCAGGGCCCTCGCCGCAGCTACCTCCGAGGTGCTCGGCGTCCTCGTCAACGACGTCTCCGACCCCTTCTTCGGGGTGCTGGCCAGCGGCATCCAACGGGAGGCGGCCGAGGCGGACCTGCTGACGATGATCTGCCACACCGCGGGCTCCGCCGACGACGAACTCCGGTACATGGAGCTGCTGCTCCGGCAACGGGCCAGGGCGATCGTCGTCACCGGAGGCGGACCGGAGGACGGCGGGCACCGCCGGCGGACCGCCGACCTGGTGCGGCAGAGCGTCGCCCGAGGAACCCGCGTCGTCTTCTGCGGACGTGAGGCCCCGCCCGACAGCGAGGCGGCCAGCGTGGTGTTCGACAACCACGGTGGTGCCGCCGCCCTTACCCGGCTGCTGCTCGCCGCCGGGCACCGCCGGATCGCCTACCTCACCGGCCCGCCCCACCACACCACGAGCAGCGCGCGGGTGGCCGGCGCCCGGCAGGCGTTGACCGAGGCAGGGATCGACCCCGACAGCTGTCTGTGGATCAGGAGCGGGTTCTCCCGGGCGGCGGGTCTGGAGGCGGGGCGCGAGTTGGTCCGGGCGGCCGTGGACTGCACGGCGGTGGTGGCCGGGAACGACCTCACCGCCTCGGGGGTCATCGCCTCCCTCCGCGCGTGCGGGGTCCGGGTGCCCGAGGACGTCTCGGTGGCCGGGTTCGACGACCTTCCCGTCGCCGTGGACGTCGTTCCCGAGCTCACCACCGTGCGACTTCCGCTGCGCAGCGGTGCCGTCACGGCCGGACGGATCGCGACCGGGACCGAGCGGACGGCTCCCGGGGTGGTCGTGCGCATGCCCGCCGAACTCAGGAGCAGGGAATCGGTGGCGGCACCCGGCGGCGGGTTGTCCGGGGCGGTCGGACTGCCCCGCGAGCGCTGACGACCGGTCGGGAGGAAAGGAGGTCCGACCGAGCAGAGCACGTCCTCGGTCGTTCCGCTCGTCGTCGGCGGCGCCTACGAGCGGGAGGACATCATCCCTCCCGCCGGCAACCAAACGTGTTTCGCCGAATGCGGAGCGTCCGGGAATGGCGAGGAAGGGCCGCTACCCGTGATCGGGTGACCGGCGGTGACGCAATGTCGTGCCTGCGATTGGAGGATCAGCCGGCGCGGGCGGTGTCGTCCACGAAACATCGTCACGGGTCCGCCGGCAGTAGCGGGCAGTAGTCAGGATCATCGATCCGGTATCAGCGGCAAGTCGGTCGGGTGGTCCGGTGCGCCCTTAAGCGGGGAGCCACGTCACGTCCCGGTGGCTCGTTTGCCGGGACCGGGGTCGGAGCGGTGTCGATTTTCCGTTCTCCTCGGTGAGCGCGAGATTACTCCCGCGACAACGCGGGAACGAACGTGAACCCCCTGGGCCGGGTCCCCGGGCCGCTCCCCGGGGACCCCAGGTTAACCACGCTGTGATGTTCGCCCCATATACGCGTATCCCGGCACATTCGCGCTGACGCGTCGATCGTGCCGGGACTGCTCGTTCCGCGCTGGGCCTACCACGGCCAGCGCGGATCAGCCGCGCTTGTCGTACGCCTCGATGACCTCGGCGGGGATGCGGCCGCGGTCGGACACCTTCAGGCCCTGTTCCCGAGCCCACTCCCGGATGGCCTGGTTGCGCTCCCGGTCCGAGGCCTGGCTCGGCGCCGGCTGCGAGCCGGTCGCCCTGGCGGCCCGGCTGCCGCGCTTGCGGCCCCCGGTGCGGCGAGCGTTGTCCACAAAGGGCGTCAGCGTTTCCCGCAGTTTGTCCGCGTTCCCATTGGACAGGTCGATCTCGAACTCCACCCCGTCCAGTCCGAACTTAACGGTCTGCTCGGCCACTGAGCCGTCGATGTCATCGAGCAGTTGGACCGTGACCTTCTGGGCCATGTTGCACTCCCTAATTCCGCTGTTTCCCGATGCCCGCGGTTGGCATACGGTATCCCACTGCGGCAATCATAAACATGATGCTGATGGCGTGTCTCTTCGCCGTTGCGGGGGAAGTGCATTGCGAGTCCCCCCGGATGGCCCCTTGGTAAGGGGGCCGTGCATCTTGCCGCAAGGCTTGTCGGCCGGGGAGGGGTTTCGGCTTCCGGTGACGATTCCGTTAGAATCGAGGTGCCGCCGCGGCTCTGCGGTGCCCGAGTTGTACACGGAAAGACTAGGTGATCATGGCCGAGCGTGTCTGCGTCGAACTGGTTGATGACCTCGACGGAGCGCCTGCGCAGTCCACCGTGCAGTTCGCCTTGGACGGGGTCAACTACGAAATCGACCTCTCGGAGCGCAACGCGAGCCACTTGCGGGAAGTCTTCCGGCCGTACGTGGAGCGCGCCAGGACGGTCACCCAGCGCAACGACCGCGCGGTCAGGAAGGACCGGGTGGCGCGCAACAAGCGTCGGGCTGACCAGCGCGAGGCGACCCAACGCATCCGTGAGGTCGCCGAGCGGAGCCGGGCCCACCAGCGCGCCGTGCGGGAGGCCGAGGAGGAAGCCAGGCGCGCCGAGCTGGCCGCGGCGGCGGAAGCCTCCGCTCAGGAACTCGCCCTGAGCCAGCAGCCCCCCGCGCAGGAGGCCCCCGCCCAGCCCGCCGTCGACCCGGCGCGGCCCACCGTCGCGCTTCCGCAGTTCAGCTCCGCCACCGGCTGAGGGGGCGTCCCCAGCGGTCGGCGACACCTGCGCCGCGCCGCGCGCGCATCCGCCCACCAGTCGGGCGCGCGGGGGAGACCGACGACACGACGACGACACGACCGGCGCCGGCAGAGCCCGTCGCGCGCCGCGTCCCGATCGTCGCGCGCAACCGACGGGGGGCGCCCCGCGTCACGGTTCCCAGGCCACCGGTTCGGGCGGTGGCCGGACCGGGCGTTCCTCCGAGCCCGCACGGGAGGGCCGCCCGCGCGTGAGGTCCGGGACACCCCCGCCCCCTCCCGGCGCGTCGGCTTCGCCTCGCGGATCGGGCGCTCTCCGGCCCGGAGCCTGCCGCGCCGTCACCGGGCGTCCTCCTCGGCGCCCCCCGTTCCCGACGACCCGCGCCCCCGGCGGTCCTCCGGTTGCCGCGCGAGCACGACCACCAGCGTTCGCAGCGTCGTCAGCAGGGGGACCGCGAGCAACGCGCCGATCACCCCGGCCTGGATCACGCCGACGGCGATGGCCAGCGCCACCGCGAGCGGGTGCAACCGGACCATCCGGCCCATCAGCAGGGGTTGGAGGACGTTGCCCTCCAGCTGCTGGACGGCCACCACCACGCCCAGCACCAGTACCGCGGTCAGCAACCCCTTGGAGGCCAGGGCCACCAGCACGGCGACCGCTCCGGACAGGAAAGCACCGATCAGCGGAACGAACCCGCCGACGAACACCAGCATCGACAGGGGCAGCGCCAGGGGCACGCCCAGGACCAGCAGACCGAGGCCGATCCCGACTGCGTCGATCAGGGAGACGACGGCGGTGGCGCGGATGTAGCGGCCGAGCTGGCTGAACGCCTGCCGACCGGCATCGTCGGTCCTCGACCGGTACCGGGCGGGAACGGCCAACAGGACGAAACGCCAGATGCGGTCACCGTCGCGGAGGAAGAAGACCAGGACGAACAGGGTGAGGACCGCACCGGTCAGCACCGCGCCGACACTGCCCGCGACCGTTACCGCCCAGGAGGCCAACCGCTCCTGGTGTTCGGAGAACCAACCGCTCAACCGGCCGGACAGATCGCTGACCACGTCGTCACCCAGGGGCAGCGGGCCGTCGACCAGCCAGGACTCCACCGAGCCCACCGCGTCGGCCAACTTGCCGGCGAGTTCGCCGGCGCCGTCGACGAGCGCCCCGATCACGAAGGTCAGCAGGAGCGCGAGGACGGCGAGACCGCCCAGGACCGCGATCGCCGTGGCCAGACCCCGCGCGACCTGGTGGCGGGCCAACCAGCCCACCACCGGAGCCAACAGCGCGGACAGCAGCACGGCCAGCGCGGTCGGGACCACCACCATGGCGAGGACGGCGACCAGGTGGAGGACGAGGTACCCGGCCGCCCCGATGACGAGGAGGCGCCAGCTGAGGGCGGCGGTCACGACGAGGCCCCTCGGAAGCGACCCGCCCACGGTGTCCACCCGCCGACCGGGGGAACGCGGGTGGCGCCATCGGCCTCCGCCGCCCCCCGAGGTGGTCACGGCCGCGTCGTGGTCGGCATGCTCGCGGTCACGGCCAGCCGAACCGGGCGCGCCCGGCAGGCGCGGTCCCGACCGGCGGCGGCCCCGGCCCCTCGGACCGAACCCGAAAAGCTCTCGTAGATCACATGCATGTTTTCGCCTCGGATGGGTAAGGACCAGGTAGCGCGGGTCGGCACGGGCCGCCGAACAGCGAACTACGGACCTGGGACTACTGCGGGGAGCTGAGCATGACGAGCACCAAGCGCCTACCACAGCCTGTGGCGGAACTCTGGGACTGGCAACTCGAGGCGGCCTGCCGGGAGATCGACCCTTCCGTCTTCTTCTTCTCCGAAGGGGAGCGGGGAGCGGCCCGGACGATCCGCGAGGAGCGTGCCAAGCGCATCTGCGAGACCTGCCCGGTGATGCTCCGCTGCCGCGCGCACGCGTTGGCGAGTGGCGAGCGGTACGGGGTCTGGGGCGGACTGGCCGAGGGCGAGCGCCGCGAGCTGTTGAACCGGCTCCGCGACGAGACCCGGACCAGCGAAGGTGCCCTGGAACCGCAGTCGACGGGAGGCTGAGCATGTCCAGTCGTGACGGGGACCAGGCCGTCCCGCAACCGGACGTCGTGGAACAGGAGCGGGCCGCGACCCCGGACGAGGAGGAGACGAGCGGGGAGGTGGAGTACATCGCCGACCGCTCGGAACAGGCGAACCCCGCGGACGTCGCCGAACAGTTGCGGGCCGAGCCCCTGGACGAGGACTACCGGCCCCCGGACGGCTGAGCGCCGCCGCGCGGGCGGGCGACTACCCGCGCACCGCGTCGCGCCACCGAGTCGGGAGGCCGCGCCGACACCTCCCGGCCAGGGCGAGGGCAGACCCGCACCCGCGCGGCGAGAAGGGCGGGCAGCGGCCGATCGCGTCAGCCACCGTTCGATCGAACGCTCCGGAACGCTACCCGGTGGGGGTACCGTCGTCGGGAGGGAACGACGACGCGAGGAGCCCCGATGCACGGTTACACGCCGGACAAGGACAGTTACCTCAAGCGGCTGCGCCGCGTCGAGGGCCAGGTGCGCGGGCTCTCCCGGATGATCGAGAACGACAGCTACTGCATCGACGTCCTCACGCAGATCGCCGCCGCCACGAAGGCGCTCCAGGCGGTCTCCCTCGGCCTGCTCGACGACCACCTCCGGCACTGCGTCAGCGAGGCGCTCACCGAGGGCGGCGAGGTCGCCGACGAGAAGGTGCGCGAGGCCAGCGAGGCCATCGCCCGGCTCGTGCGGTCCTGAACGAACAGGGGGAGCACAGCCGGGCGCCTCCCCGTCAGACCAGTTCCGAGAACCTCTCCACGTCGTTGGTCCGCCCCGCCACGATCAACACGTCGTCGCGCCTGATCACGGTGTCCGCCGTGGCGTAGGTGAAGTCGGCCCCCTCCCGTTTGATGGACACCACGGTGATCCCGTACTTCGCCCGGAGCCTCGACTCGCCCAGTGGCAGGTCGGCGGCCTCAGCCGGCGCGACGGTCTTCGCCAACGCGAAGCCGTCCTCGAACTCGATGAAGTCCAGCATCCGGCCCGTCACGAGGTGCGCGACCCGTTCGCCCATGTCGTGTTCGGGCAGGACGACGTGGTGGGCGCCGATCTGCTCGAGGATGCGGCCGTGCTGGCGGTTGATCGCCTTGGCCCAGATGTTGGGCACACCCAGATCCACCAGCAGCGAGGTGGTGAGGATGCTCGCCTCCAGATCGGTGCCGATGCCCACCACGGCTCGGCGGTGCTCCTGGGCTCCCACCTGGCGGAGGGTCTCGATGTCGGTCGAGTCGACGATCATGGTGTGCGTCAGCTGTTGGCGGAGGTCCTGGACCACCCGGGGATCGGTGTCCAGACCCAGCACGTCCCAACCACGTTTGACCAGTTCGAGCGCCAGCGAGCCCCCGAACCGGCCCAGGCCGATGACCAGGACGCGGTGTCCGGCGAGGGTCCTCCTGCGATTGCGTTTCCTAGCCAATGATCGGTCGCTCCTCCGGGAGTTCGTACCGCCTGGTCTTCTCACGAAGGGCCAAGGCGGCGGCAAGGGTGATGGGTCCGAGTCGTCCCGCGAACATGAGCAGCACCAGCAGCGCCTGACCGGCCGGCGGCAGGTCACCGGTGATGCCGGTGGAGAGGCCGACCACGCCGAACGCCGAGGTCGCCTCGAACAGCGCCTTCTCCATGGGGAAATCAGTGATCAGGAGCAGGTAGATGGTGGAGAGGATGACGACGGCGACCCCGATCAGCGCGACGGTGAGGGCCTGCCGCTGGACCTCGACGGGCACCCGGCGGCCCGCCACGTGGGTGCTGGGGTGGCCCCGCAGCTCGGCCAGCAGGACGAAGAACAGGACGGCGAAGGTCGTCACCTTGATGCCCCCCGCCGTACCCGCGCTGCCACCGCCGATGAACATCAACGCCGCCGTGCCCAACAGGGTCGCGGGCTCCATCTCCCCGACGTCGACGGTGTTGAACCCAGCGCTCCTCGGCATCATCCCGTGGAAGAAGCCGTTCATCAGCTTCTCGGGGACACCCATCGGACCGAGGGTGGCGGGGTTCGACCACTCGAACGCCGTCACCGCGACCATGCCCAGAACGGCCAGCGCCCCGGTGGCGGCCAGCGTCACCTTCACGTGCAGCGACCAGCGTCGCGGAGTGCGCATCCGGCGCCACAACTCGAGGAGCACGGGGAAACCCAGGCCACCCGCGATCGCCGCCAGCACCACGGGCAGCACGATCCACGGATCTCCCGAAAAGCCCTCCAGGCTGTCGCCGAACAGGGCGA
This sequence comes from Actinoalloteichus spitiensis RMV-1378, assembly GCF_000239155.1. Lineage (GTDB taxonomy): Bacteria > Actinomycetota > Actinomycetes > Mycobacteriales > Pseudonocardiaceae > Actinoalloteichus_B > Actinoalloteichus_B spitiensis. Next base: position 7,125 of record NZ_AGVX02000047.1, on the reverse strand, counting down.
ACCCGGCGTTGTTGAACGCCGCCACCGCATGGAACAGCCCCAGCCGCAACGCCTGGGGTCAGGACTCGTCGTACCCCAGGTAGAAGCGGGCTACCAGGATGACGGCGGTCACGGCCTCGAACACCAGACTCGTGCGGATGACGCCACTGACGAGCGCGCGGACGTCTCCCAGGTTCAGGGTTCCGGTCTCCGCCTGCGTGGAGAGCTGCATCCGGAGGCCGAGCCGGCGCGACACGACCAGGGCGAGCACGGAGGCCAGGGTCATGATCCCGAGCCCGCCCAGCTGAACGAGCCCGATGAGCACCACCTCGCCGAAGGTGGACCAGTAGGTCGGGGTGTCCACGACGATCAGCCCGGTGACGCAGACCGCGGACATGGAGGTGAACAGCGCGGTGAGCAGCGGAGCCGCGCCCGGCCCCTCCACCGAGACCGGCAGCGCGAGCAACGCCGTGCCGAACAGCGCGGCCGAGGCGAAGACGAGGACCAACAGCCGGGCGGGGTGCTGCCACCACTTCGTCGTCGCCATCGAGCGACCTCGCGGGCGGCTGCGCGGGCGGAGCTCGCCGTCGAACAGGCTCACAGCCCTCAGTCCACCGGGTAGGTGGTGAGGTCGTGGTCATACGACGCGACAGCGTTCTCCCGCTCGCCGACCGTCACCGACCCGCGCCGCGGCCTCCCGGTGGCGCGATGGACCGTGGACGTGGGAACCGGGGATTCTCGGACCCGACACCTGTACACGAAGCAGGGAATATACACCCGTTGGGCGCACCGCACCGGGTTGCCGCCACATCGCCGAGACCTGCTCTGATCAGCATGTTTCCGGTCAGCCTTCCCGGCAGCGGGGGCAGGGGGCGGTGACCGGGGAGCCTGGGGAGGGGCGGTGCGCGGACGAGCTGGTCCGGGCCGTTGGCCTCCGGTGGAGCCCCCCGATGTGGGTGACCTCGGGTGGTTGGGGGCCGCACCCTCGGGTAGGCAGACCCCATGAGGTCGCTGTGGCGTGGAGCCGTGTCCTTCGGGCTGGTGACGGTCGCCGTCCGGCTGTACCGGGCGACCGAGGAACACGACTTCCGGTTCCACCAGGTGCACCGGGAGGACGGCGGACGGATCCGGTACCAACGGGTGTGCTCGGTCTGCGGCAAACAGGTCGGCAACGAGGACATCGCGAAGGGGTACGAGTTCGAGGACGGCCGGATGGTGATGCTCGGCCCCGAGGACTTCGAGTCGCTGCCGATCAAGACCGAGCACGCCATCGAGGTCCTCGAGTTCGTCCCCGCCGCCGAGGTCGACCCGATCTTCTTCCAGAAGAGCTACTACCTCGAACCGGACAAGGCAGCCGTCCGGCCGTACGTGCTGCTGCGCCGTGCCCTGGAGGAGGCGGACCTGCTCGCCGTGGTCAAGATCACCCTCCGGCAGCGGGAGACCCTGGCGATGCTGCGGGCCAGGAACGACGTCCTCGTGCTGCACACCATGCTCTGGCCGGACGAGGTGCGGAAACCCGAGTTCTCCTTCCTGTCCCAGGACGTGGAGATCCGGCCCCAGGAACTCCAGATGGCCTCCTCCCTGGTGCAGAGCATGGCCGGGGACTTCGAACCAGACGAGTTCTCCGACGACTACCGCGAGGCGCTCGGGGAACTGATCAGCGCCAAGGCCGAGGGCGCCGAGATACCCGAACGGCCGGAACCCGAACGGGAGGGCGAGGTCATCGACCTCATGACCGCGCTGGAACGCAGCGTCGAACAGGCGAGGACCGCCCGGGAGGGCGCCGGGGGGTCCGACCGGCCGGCCTCCCGGCGACGGGGTGGCGGGGGCGGGAAGAAGAAGGCGGAGGAGGAGCAGGGCGAGAAGACCAGCCGGTCCGGCTCCCCGCGCCGCCGCACCGGCGGTAGGAAGAGCAGCGCCTGAGCATGGCCGACCTGGACGAGTACCGGCGGCGGCGGGACCCGCGGCGGACCCCCGAGCCCGTCCCCGACCACGGCCCCCTCCCGCACGGCGCGGACGACGTGTTCGTCGTGCAGGAGCACCACGCCCGACGCCTCCACTGGGACGTCCGGCTCGAACGGAACGGGGTGCTCGTCTCCTGGGCCGTCCCCAAGGGGTTGCCCGCCGAACCCGGCACCGTCCGACTCGCCGTGCACACCGAGGACCACCCGCTGGACTACGCGGACTTCGAGGGCCGCATCCCGAAGGGGGAGTACGGGGCCGGTGAGGTGCTGATCTGGGACCGGGGCATCTACGAGACCCGGAAGTGGACCGACCACGAAGTCGACGTGGTGCTGCACGGCAACCGGGTGATCGGCCGCTACGTCTTCTTCGGTCGGGGCGGGGACTGGATGGTGCGGCGGAGCGACCCGCCCCAGGACCCCGACCGGGTTCCGGTACCCGAGGACGTCACGCCGATGCTGGCCACCCCCGGCACCCTGCCCAACACCGACGAGGACGACCAGTGGTGCTACGAGTTCAAGTGGGACGGCGCCCGGGCCCTCGCCGAGGTCGAGGGCGGACGGCTGCGGTTGCGCAACCGCCGAGGCGAGGACGTCACCGCCACCTACCCCGAACTGAGGGGGCTCGGTGAGCAGCTCGGCTCCACCCAGGCCCTGCTCGATGGTGAGATCGTCGTGCTCGACCAGGGACGCCCGAACTTCGCGCTGCTCCAACGCCGGCTCCACGTCACCGGCCAGGCCAGGACCAGGCGCCTCGCCGAGGAACACCCCGCCACCCTCCTCGTCTTCGACCTCCTCCACCTGGACGGCCGGAACCTCCTCGACCTGCCCTACGCGCGGCGGCGGGAACTGCTCGACGAGCTCGCTCCGCGCGGCCCGCACTGGCAGACGCCTCCGTCCTTCTCCGGAGGGGGAGCGGCCGTCCTCCAGGTGAGCAGGGAGCGGGGCTTCGAGGGGATCGTGGCCAAGCACCGCGACTCCCCGTACCGTCCAGGGCGGCGCTCACCGGCCTGGACCAAGATCAAGGACGTCCGCACCCAGGAGGTCGTGGTGGGCGGCTGGCGGCCCGGGGAGGGCCGGCGGAGCGGGGTGCTGGGCTCGCTGCTGCTCGGGATCCCCGGCCCGGACGGGCTCCGCTTCGTCGGGTCCGTCGGCAGCGGCTTCTCCGAAGCCGAACTGCGGCGGCTCACCGGCACGCTGCGCGAGCTGGCCCGGCCGAACTCCCCCTTCGCCGGGCCGGTCCCGACCCAGCGGGCGCGGTCCGCCCACTGGGTGGAACCCCGCCTGGTCGGCGAGGTGCTGTTCCAGGAGTGGACGCGGGACGGCCGGCTGCGGGCCCCGCGCTGGCGGGGCCTCCGCGACGACAAACGCCCCGAGGAGGTGACCGAGGGTGCCTGAGGACCAGGTCAGCGTCGTCGTCGGCGACCGCCGGCTCCGCCTGACGAACCTCGGCAAGGTCCTCTACCCCGAGCCGGGGGTGAGCAAACGCGACGTCATCGACTACTACGCCCGCGTCGCACCCGTTCTGCTCGGCCACCTCCGGGGACGGCCGGTGACCCTGCGCCGCTACCCGGACGGAGTCGACGGCCAGTCGTTCTTCGAGAAGAACGCCTCCCGGTCAGCCCCGGAGTGGGTGCCCACGGTCGAGATCCCCACTCCCGGCAGCAGCAGGGGAGCCGAGACCACGCAGTTCGTCCTGGTCGACGAGGTACCAACCCTGGTGTGGCTCGCCAACCTGGCCGCCCTCGAACTGCACGTCCCCCAGTGGCGGGTCACCGCCGGCGGTGGACGGGACCTCCCCGACCTGCTCGTCTTCGACCTGGACCCCGGCCCGCCCGCGACGATCGTCGAGTGCTGCCGGGTGGCCGAACTCCTCCGCGCCGAACTGGAGGCCGACGGGCTCACCGCCAGGCCCAAGACCAGCGGGTCGAAGGGGCTCCAGCTCTACGTGCCGGTCACCGTGGCCGAGGTGGAGCGGACCTCCCGGTACGCCAGGGAACTCGCCGAGCGGTTGGCCCGGCGCCACCCGGAGGCCGTCGTGTCGACGATGACCAAGGCCCGCCGCGTCGGTCGGGTGCTCATCGACTGGAGCCAGAACAACCCGGCCAAGACGACGGTGGCGCCCTACTCGCTCCGGGCCAGGGAACAGGCCACCGTCTCCACCCCGGTCACCTGGGACGAGGTCGAGACCTGCACCGGGCCGGAGGACCTGGTCTTCACGCACGACATGATCCCGGACCGTCTCGACCAGTACGGGGACCTCTTCGAGGAGCTGCGCGGCGAGCACCCCCGGTTGTAGGGACCCCGCCTTCCGGATGCCGAACGAGCCACCAGGACGAGGCGCGACGACACCGGGACTGGACGTGCCCGCCGGCACCCCGGCTGGCGCCAGGACCGATGCCCGCCCGCTCCACGGCAGTAGGGCGACACCCGCCCGCGCCACCTCGAGCCGACCGCCGCGCGGCGGTGGGTCCCGCGACATGAGGGGGAGGCTCGCCCCTCCACCCCGGGCGGAGGCGTGCCCAGGCGAGCGGGCCCGGCCCGGGGCACCGTGGGACACGGCCCGTCGAGGGAACGGCGGTGGGCGGGCCGGCCCCGGCGCGAACGCCTCGCCGCCGGGCCGTGTCCCCGCCGTCACCCCACCGGCGTCTCCTCCCGGACGAGCGGCCGAACCGAGTCACGGACGACGATGTGCGTACCGAGCACCACGCCCGGGCCGGGCGTCACCGTGGTCTCCCGAGGGCGGCGCAGGGCCATCCGCACGGCGGTGCGTCCCAGCTCCTCGTGCGGCACGTGCACCGTCGTCAGGTCGATGTCGGCCGAGGGCGGAAGGTCGTCGAAGCCCACCAGGGAGACGTCCTCGGGGACGCGGAGCTCGTGCGCGCGCAACGCCTGGCGCGCGCCCGCCGCGATCAGGTCGTTCCCGGCGAAGACGGCGGTGAAGTCGCGCGGCCCGGCGGCGAGCCGCTCCCGGATCATGCGGTAGCCCTCGTCCCGCTCCATTCGGCCCTCGACCTCCAGCCCGGGGTCGTGGGGCACGCGGTGGTCGGCCAGGGCCGCCCGGTAGCCGGCGATCCGGCTCTCCGGGGTGGTGTAGCTGTCGCGGCGGCCGAGGAACAGGATCCGCCGGTGGCCCAGCGACAGCAGATGGCTGGTGATGGCGTAGGCGCCGCCGGTGTTGTCGTACTCGACGACGAGAGCGGGGACGTCGGGACCCAACGCGGGCCGGCCGCACAACACCAGCTGCGAGCCCGCCGCCGCCAGGGCGCGGGCGTAGTTCGCCATGCGCTCGCGGTAGGCGTCGTCGGCGACCACGTTCCCGACCAGGATCACGCACTCGGCGTGCTCCTCGCGCATCACCTGGACCGTGGCCAGCTCGCGTTCGGGGTCGCCACCGGTGGTGCCGACGATGCACAGCTTGCCCTCGATCGCCGCCTGTGCCTGGACCCCCTGCGCCACGTGCGCGTAGTGCGGGGAGATCACGGAGTTGACGATTATCGCGACGCTGCGGCTGCGGGCGCCGGCGAGTCCCCGTGCGTTCGCGTTGGCCACGTAGTCCAGTTCGCGCACGGCGCGGAGCACCTTGCCCCGGGTCGCGGCGGCTCCCGGGTACGTTCCGGAGAGGATGCGGGACACGGTGGCGACGGACACCCCGGCGCGGGCGGCCACATCCCGGATCGTCGTCGGCCGCCGTCCCCCGCTGTCGGACGCCGCGCGCCGGCCCATCCGTACCTCCTGGTCACGCTGAAACCGCTGGTAAAACGATTACACGCGATGGTTCCGGCCGGGTGCCCTGGTGTCAAATCTCCGCCACGCTCACGGGCACCTCGGAGGGAGATCCCGCGCCACCCTCCCAGGGAACCCGCGCGGACACCCCCTGGACGCCGGTGGGACCCTTCCTTGACGGCACCGGCGCCGCCGGCTCCTACCGGTGATGTAACCGTATACATGAGCTGGTCCGCTACCGGGTAACGGCGCGGCGGGGTGACGGACGCGACGGCCGCCCGGCCCCCCGGGACCGCCGGGACCGCCGGACGGCGCGCACTGCGGCGGAACACCTCCGCCCCGCCGTGACCTCGTTCCCCGGTGGCCCCGCCGCGGCGCCCGTGGTGCTTCCCGGGCCGCCGGCGACCGGGAGGGTGTGCTCCGCCAGCACGTCCGCTCCCTGGCCGCCGGAGGTCCGTCCGGCGGCGGCGGTGCCGTTCACGACGTGCGTCCGGTGCGGGGCGTGCGGGGCGACCGAGCACCGCCGGGGGTGAGCCCGGCCGTGGCCCCCTCGCCCCGGGCTGACCGTGCGCCGAGACGGACCGCACGCCTCCCCGACCGGCGGTCGCCGTCCGACCACTGCCGGGAGAACGAGGGGCACCGCCTGGCACGAGCTCGCCGGAGCACCGACGCGCGTCGGCCTGGTCGGGACGCCGCGCCCTCCACCCGCGAAGGGAGCCGAACACGGCGTCCGGCGGCCAACGACGAGGACGTCAGCGGCGCCGCGAACCGGTGCGCCGTCGTCTCCGCCACTGGCCGTGCGAGCCCTGGGCACCGCGACGAGGTCCGGGCGCCAAGCCCATGGGAGGGCTGCGGAGGGCGGTGGATGAGGGATCCGGCTCACGGGGAGTGATGGCGGGCACGAGCCTGGTCTGATGTGACCACGGGGCACCTGGAGAAACGACCGTGGCCCTACCCGGTCATCTCGGGTAGGGCCACGGTGTTGGGTGGGCGATACTGGGATCGAACCAGTGACCTCTTCGGTGTGAACGCGGTGATCATGCGCGCTCTTGGTGTTCGGTAGTGCTCTGCGCTGCACTGGTAGTGCTGGCTCGTGCTGGCTCGTGATGCCGGGTGGTGGGCGGTCTGCTGACTGCCTGCTGACTCGCATGGCCGGCGCTTCCCGGTGCCGGCTCGTATCGGCGATGTCCCTTGGTGGCCATGCCGTGCGGCCGGTGAGCCGAGTCGCGGTACGCAACCATGAGGGCTGGTTCCCCTTCCCGTCGACCTGGCTTCAGCCCGATCGCATGTGTCAAGGGGGCCGGGCCCGGGGGCGGAGGGATGCGCTGGGACTGCCCCCTTGACGCGTGCGATAGCCCTTGGGAGGTCGATGGGAAGGGGAACGCCCTACCACGCTGGGTCCGGACGGTGGGCAGCCCTCCTTCCCGGAGACCTGCCGGGGGTCCGGGGGCGGCGAGCG
>NZ_AGVX02000048.1 GCF_000239155.1 Actinoalloteichus spitiensis RMV-1378 | reverse complement strand
TGGGCGGGCAGCGGCGGCGGCGACGTCCTCGGTGGAGCGGCGCCGGGGAGCCGGTCAGCGCGGAGGGTGCTCGGCGAAGAACGAGACCAACTCGGCGTTGACCGCCTCCGGTCGCTCCAGGTACCCGTAGTGGCCGGAGTCCGCCAGCTCGACGTACCGGGCGGCCGGAATGGCGTCGGCGACCTCGCGGCAGAGGTGCGGCGGGAGGACGAGGTCGTCGGCGAAACCGATCACCAGCGTGGGCGTGGTGATCGACCGGTAGGCGGCCAGCCGGTCCGGGATGATGTCGAGGTCCAACTGCGCCCGGTAGCCCTTGGAGTGTTCGGCGGGCACCATCTCGAAGATGTCCAGCCAGTCCTGGCACTTCTGGTCGTCGTTCAGGGTTGCCGGTGAGAGCACCTGCATGGCGCGGATCGAGGCCGCGTAGCGGGCCGGCAGCTCGACTCCGCTGTCGACCTGCTCCCGCTCGGCCAGGGCGGCGAACCGCCGCATGGCATCGGTGCGTCCTCGCGTCGCCATCAGCACCGCCTGGCTCGCCAGGTCGGCCCGGGTCACGAGGAGTTCCTGCACGACATGGGCTCCCATCGAGGTCCCCACCAGCCGGCAGGGCCCGAGCCGCAGGTGCTCGACGAGCCCGACGGTGTCGGCCACCAGGTCCTCGACGGTGAACCCGACCAGGTCCCGGGTGCTGGGCGAACTCCCCCGGTTGTCGAAGGTGATGACCCGGTAACCCGCCGCCACCAGGGCGGGCACCTGGTGCAGGTGCCACGCTCGCCCGCTGGAACCGGACCCCATGACGAGCACGACGGGCTCACCGTGGCCCACATCCTCGTACGGGACGCTGATGCCGTTGATGTCCGCGGTCGGCATGTCCTACCCCTGTCTGTCGTGATCTCGTCGGCGGGCGTGGGCTCGGTGGCGGCGGGTCGACGTGGCTGCGTCGACCGCTCGGTCGGTCGGGAGGTCAGCTCGTCAGGGCGTCGGTGACCGCGAGGGCGTCGTCGAGGGCCTTGAGCCCCAGCGCCAGCTCCTCCTCGCTGATCACCAGCGGCGGCGCGATGTGCAGCCTGTTCATGTTCACGAACGGCCAGACCCCGTTCTCCCGCACCGCCGCCGCCAGCTGGTTCATCGGGGCCGCGTCGGCCCCGCTGGCGTTGAACGGCACGAGGGGCTCCCGCGTCTCCCTGTCCCGCACCAACTCCACCGCCCAGAACAGGCCTCGCCCGCGCACGTGCCCGACGGAGGGGTGGCGCTCGGCGAGCTCTCGCAGCGCCGGTTCGACGACCTCCGAGCCCAGGCGCCGCACCCGGCGCAGCAGGTCGGTCTCCTCGAACACCTCGATGGAGGCGACCCCGGCGGCGCAGGCGAGTGGATGACCCGAGTAGGTCAGTCCTCCCGGGTAGGCCCGGTCGGTGAACGTGCCGGCGATCCGCCGGGAGATGACCACGCCGCCCAGCGGGACGTAACCGGAGTTCACCCCCTTCGCGAAGGTGATCAGGTCGGGGACGACGTCCCAGGCGTCCACCGCGAACCACTCCCCGACCCGGCCGAACCCCACCATCACCTCGTCGGAGATGAGCAGGATGCCGTGCCGGTCGCAGAGTTCCCGCACTCCCGCCAGGTACCCCGGCGGGGGGACGAGCACGCCGTTGGTGCCCACGACCGGTTCGAGCAGGACGGCGGCGACCGTGTCCGGCCCCTCGAACTGGATGACCTCGGCGAGGTGGCGGAGCGCGCGGTCGCTCTCCTCCTCCTCCGTGGTGGCGTGGAAGGCGGACCGGTAGAGGTGCGGGCCGAAGAAGCGGGCCACGCCGGGCACACCCGGCTCGTTCGCCCACCGCCTCGGGTCGCCGGTCAGCGTGATGGAACCGGCCGTCGCCCCGTGGTAGGAGCGGTAGGCGGAGAGGATTTTGTGGCGGCCGGTGTGCAGCCTGGCCATCCGCACCGCGTGCTCGACGGCCTCCGTGCCCCCGTTGGTGAAGAACACGGCGTCGAGGTCGCCCGGCGCGCGTTCCGCGATCAGGCGGGCCAGGGTGGACCGCGTCTCGTTGCCGAACTGCGGTGCCACGGTGCAGAGCCGCTCGGCCTGGTCCCGGATGGCGGCCAGGAGCCGGGGGTGCCGGTGGCCGAGGTTCAGGTTGACCAGTTGGGAGGCGAAGTCCAGGTACCGGTTCCCGTCGTGGTCCCAGAACCAGCACCCCTCGCCCCCGGCGATGGACAGCGGGTTCACCGCCCCCTGCGCCGACCAGGAGTGGAAGACGTGGTCGCGCTCGGTGGCGAGGGTCTCGGCGGCGTCGCTCATGCCCTTGCGGCCCCTATCTCTCGGTGTCGTGGACGTCGGTATCCGGCGTGAGGTGGTCCGGTCACGCCGGATACCGCTCCCAGTGTGCCCCGAAGATCATCCGCTCGTCCGGGACGGCCGGGGCGATGGGCCTGGAGACCGTCGTGTGGTTGAGGAAGTGGCGCCAGGTGACGTTGCCGGACACACTTCCGCCACCCCAGCTCCCGCTGGACAACGTCGTCGTGAACGGTACTCCGTTGTCGAAGCTGCCGGTGTTGGACATCGTGGACTGGTTCACCGCGACCCGGCAGGTTTCGATCTGCTCGGCGAGTCTGCGGACGCGGTCGTCACGGGAGCTGTGGATGCCGCAGCTGTGCCCCCGACCGCACCGGTGGAGGATGCTCCCGACGAGCCGGACCGCTTCGTCGAAGTCGCGGTAGGTCGCCACGGTGAGCAGCGGCGAGATCTTCTCGCGCAACACCGGACTGTCCCGCTCGGGGTCAGCGCAGGGCAGGACGAGCACGGTCACCTTGTCCGGCTCCTCGAGCCGGATCCCGGCCTCGCGGGCCAGCTCGGCCGGGGTTCGCCCGATCGCATCCCTGTTGAGGGTGCGGTCGTCCGGCCACAACAGGGTGCGGAGCGCACGGGCCTCGCCGTCGTCACACAGGTGGGCTCCACGTCCGGCGAGTTCGGCCCGGAACCGGTCGGCGACCTCGTGGTGGACGAGGACGTTGCTCTCGGAGGAGCAGGAGGTGCCGTTGTTGAACCCAGCCCCGCTGGCGATCAGCTCCGCCGCCGACGCCAGGTCCGCCGTCTCGTCGACGATCACCGTGGCGTTGCCCACTCCCGCGCCGATGGCGGGCGTGCCGCTCAGGTACGCGCGGCGAACCGTGCCGGCGCCGCCGACGGCCACGACGTAGTCCGCCGCTGCCATCAACTCCTCGGCCTGGGCGCGTCCCGGCTCCTCCAGGCACTGGACGAGGTCGACCGGGGCTCCGACCGCGGCGAGGGCGGCGCGCATGATCCCGACCGTCGCGAGGGAGGCGGAGCGCGCCCTCGGGTTGGGGCTGAAGACCACCGCGTTGCGGGTCTTGAGCATGGGGAGGGCGTTGCAGACGATGCCGGGGCTCGGGGCGGTGGCCGGGCTCGCCGCCGCGATGACGCCCAGCGGTTTGGCGATGCGCTGGAGCCCGAGTTCCGGCAGGTCCTCGACGAGCCCAACCGTGCGGACGCCGTGCAGGTCCCTCAGCACGCCGAGGACGCGCCGCCGCTGCATCAGGTACAGGTGTTCCGGATCGCCGAGCCGTGTCTCCTCGTGGCCGAGGGTGGCCAGTTGCCGGGCGTTGTCCTCGCGGTAGCAGTGCCAGCCCACGGCGACGACCGCCTCGTCCACGCGTTCCTGGCTCCAGAACGCGACCTCCGACTGGGCGGCTCGGGCGCGCCGGACGGTTTCCTGTACCACCTCGCTGATCATGTGCCTGATCTCCTACCCCTGCCGCGGGATCGCTATTTCCGGTGAACGCACACCCTTGCGTGGTTCCAGGGCGGTTCCGGCAACGCAACCTCCCGGCCAGGGGTGTCCAGTCAACGGTGGTCCAACCTATGCACGCGGGCGGGCGGGGAAAACCACCTTTGCCCTGATTGAAAAATCAGCTGGCGAGGGGTACCAGGAGAGCGGCGCGCCGCGCGTCGAACCGGACTGGTCCCACCGCGGCCGGGGAAGCCGTCGGCGGCGGTGGGCCTGGCGCCGGGGGCATCGGAGGTTCCTGCCTCCGGGTCCGGCGATCGGCGTGAGCAGCCGGTTCCAGTCGGAACCGGCGCGGTGGGGCATCCCGCCCCGGTCGCCGCTGACGCACGTCGGCGCGCTTGTGGTCGGGACTGGTCTCGTCGGCGGTTCCTCTCCCCGACGAGGATGCGACCAGGACGCGGCACCTCAACTTCGACTGTCGTCAAACCGGCTTGTCGACGGCGGTACCGGCCCCGTACGTTCCCGGGAAATCGCCTCGGTGGATGCCATTCCACCACACGGAATTTCTGCGGCCGGCCGGGGAAGTGCTTCTCCTGCCGACGGGTCCGCGGGACCGGAGGAGAGTCCGTGCACCACGAGCGCGCAGTCGCGCCTCACAGACGGCCAAGGGGATTCAGCAGGTGAAGGCACTTATCTACGCGTTCGGATCGCGGGGCGACATCCAGCCCTACCTGGCGCTGGCGCACGCCCTGACGCGGGCGGGACACGAGGCGGTCCTGTGCGCGAGCGCGAATTGCGAGTCCTACGCGGCGGACTACGGGATCGAGTTCATCCCGCGTGACGACTGGATCGTGAAACTCCAGCTGGAGGACCCGGTGGTCCAGCAGGTGGTGATGACGACCGGTGACGATCTGGCGCAGGTTCCCAAGGACGTGCGCAAGGCAGCGATCCAGAAGCTCAAGCAGGTCCAGGACGAGGTGTTCCCGCGCCTCCTCAAGGACATGTCGGACGGTGCCGCCGCGGCGGGAGACGTGGACGTGGTGATCCACCCGCACAACCCGTTGGATCACGGTCACCAGATCGCGGAGAAACTCGGTGTTCCCTCGGTGATCGCGGCGTTGCACCCCCACTTCGTCCCCTCGGGTGACTACAACAGCCAGTTGCTCAAGCCAGGCCGCACGCGGTCGCCGTGGGTGAACCGCCTCAGCCACCGGCTCGTGCCGTTCTTCCAGCAGAAGAAGAAGGACATCGAAGCCTGGCGGCGGGAGACCCTGGGGCTCCCACCTCGGAAGGGACAGCACAACCGCCTCGTGCGGGCGGATGGGCAACCCGTGACCGTGCTGCACGGCTTCAGCCCGCACGTGATCACTCCGTCGGCCGACTGGCCGGAGACCGTACACAACACCGGGTTCTGGTTCCTCCCCGCGAAGCCCGACTGGTCGCCGCCCGCCGAACTCGTGGACTTCCTGGAGGCCGGGGAGAAGCCGGTGTTCGTCGGCTTCGGGAGCCTGCGGAAGGGCGAACCGGCCGACCGGGGCAAGATCGTGATGGACGCGATCCGCGCCAGCGGTCACCGCGCGATCGTGGGCACGGGATGGGGTGGGTTGGAGATCACCGATCCTCCGGAGAACGTGCTGGTCCTCGACGAGGTGCCCTACGACTGGCTGTTCCCCAGGGTACGAGCCGCGGTGCACGCGGGCGGTACCGGCACCATGAACGCGGCTCTGGTCGCCGGCGTACCCCAGGTCGCCTGCCCGTTCCACCTGGAACAGTTGTACTGGGCCGACCTGGCCCATTCCCACGGCGTGTCGACTCCTCCGATCCGGCAGAGCAAGTTGGACGTTCCCACCCTGGCGGCCGCGATCCGGCAGGCCACGTCGGACGCGTCCCTGGCGGAGAACGCCAGCAGGCTCGCGGAGAAGCTGCGGGGTGAGGACGGGACGGCGACGGCCGTGCGCGTCCTCGAGCAGGTGCACGCGCGCCACCGGGCGGCGTCCGCCCTCTGATCGTCACGCCTGGACCAGCGATGGTCCAGGCGTTTCTCTCTTCTCCGCCCAGCCGGGTCGAGACCGGAGATGGCTCCCCGCTCCACTGGGTCGAGATGATCCCACCCGCCTGAGGAGACCTCGCGGGCTCACCGCGACGGCGCCACCCGCGATCGCCGCATCGAACCTCCGCCGCCATCGCACCTCACCGCGTCACCGCCACGGTCGGTGTGGGTCCCGCCTTCTCACGGCCCTCGGGGTGGATGTCGTGGCCACGAGCGCACCGCGACCGGTACTCCTCCTCCCCTCGAGCGGACCCGCCCGCCCTGATGTCCGTCGTGTCCGGGCGGGGCTTCCGGTCCTCGGGCCAGGGCGCCACGCGCTCGCGACGGCGCCTCCGCCGTTCCGGGGGACCCGCACGAGGGTGACCAGGTGAGGAACGGGCGGCGTGCGGTGCCCCCGCCGCTCGCCCGCTCCTGAACCTCCCGGGGGTGGTCCAGCCGCGCGGTTGGGCGTGCCACCACCGGTACTCGCGGTCACGCCCGAGCAGCCTGCGGGCCTCCCCCATCACTCACCCGATCGAAGGGTTTTCCCGGTCAGAACACGGGTCTGTTTCGTCCGAACGAGACAGTTGTGGGCACCGGAAGCATGAGGGCTGGAGGCCACCGCCGCACCCATACCCTCCTCCCCGGCTTGCGACAAGGATGTACTTTGATCTATAACTACTACAACAAACAGCACGGACCGAGCACACGCAACCCAGCTCGCGGATGTGACGAAGCCCGCGTCGACGTCGGCGCGCGAACCCGAGGAGCGGAACATGTCGTCTGCCCGTGTCACCCGAACCACCCGCCTGGACGCCCCGATCCCCCACCCGTCGGTGGCAGCCGACGCCCTCACCCGCCCGGACTGGGCGGGAGTTCCTCCGACGGAAACGCCCCGGTCCTGGGGCGACCGCAACGCCCTCCTGGAGAACGCCGCCGACGACCTGCACCATTCGGGCGTCCCGGCCGTCCTCATCCACCACCGGGTCGGGGACAACACGGTCAAGGCCCGCAACCGGGGGACGGACACCGCTCCCGCGATCCCCTTCAACGCGCGCTTCCGCATCGGCGGGGCCACCCGGGCGTTCGTCGCCGTTGTCGTCCTCCAGTTGGTGGCGGAACGTCGCCTGACCCTCGACGCGCCGGTGGCGCGTTGGTTGCCCGGCGTCCTGGACGGCACAGACCACGCGGCCGACATCACCGTGCGGCACCTGCTCCAGGAGACCAGCGGTCTCGCGGACTTCCGCCAGGACCTCGACCAACTCCACGACGCCGCCCAGTTCGCCGCCCGCCGTTTCCGCTCCTACCGGCCGGAGCAGTTGGTGGATCTCGCCCTGCGGCACGACGCGGAGTGCGCGCCGGGAACCAGGTGGCGGTACCGCGACATCAACTACGTCCTGCTGGGGATGCTCGTGCGCAGGGTGACCGGGAACTCCTGGGACGCCGAGGTCCGGCAGCGGATCATCCGGCGACTGGAACTGACCGGGACCGCCGCCCCCGGCGACTTCCCCTTCGTGATGGGCCCGCACACCGAGAGCTACGACCGGTTCCCCGGTGCGGGAAGCCCGGTGAACACCACGCTGTTCAACCCGTCGTGGGCGGACGCGGCTGGCTCGTTGATCAGCACCACCGACGATCTGGGAAGGTTCTTCCGCGCCCTGCTGGGTGGGCGGCTGCTCGGGCCGGCGGAGCTGGCGGAAATGCTGCGAACCGTCCCGGCCCGCGCCCCGGGAAGCACCGCCGAGGCCCACTACGGCCTGGGGATCTTCTGGCGGCCGATGGCCCAGGGCGGGGGGTGTTGGGGACACGACGGGAACATTCTCGGCTTCCACCACCACACGGCGGTCACGGAGAACGGTGACAGCGAAGTCGTGATCGCGATGAACGGAGTCGGGGAGCACTCGGAGCGGCTCGCCACCCTCCTCGTGGACACCGTTCTCACATCCCCTGCGCCCCGCTGCTGAGCCGAGCGCCATGACCAGGGCGGTTCCACCGGGGTGTTCCCGGCGGACCCCCTCCGAAATGGCGGCTCCCGCTCATGCTCGGGCACGTGACCTCGTCGTGATCGGCAACGGGTGGATATCGCGCTGGTGCGAGAACGGCGATCCGAACACCTCCACCGGCCCGAGGTGGGGAATTCCCGCTGGTACCGCCATCCCGCCCGCCGGATCAGGCACCGGCACATCGCTTCGGCTGACACCAAAACCCGCTCGAGTTCCGCACCGCGACGTTGCCCGTGCGACTCGGCCGACCGTAGCATCGAAAACCTGCCGCGCGATCGAAGCAACAGATAGGCACTCCCCTTGTTCACCAACCTGCTGGAGCAGATCGGCGTCCCGCTCGCGCTGGGTGCGGTCCTGCTTGTGGCTCCCACTCCCATTCTGTCCCGGAAGACGGTGCCCTTCTCCGTTCGAGTCCCACCGGACAGGGTGGACGATCCGGTGATCGTGGAACAACGACGTCTTTACCGGAACCGGCTTTCCGCCGTCGTACTGGTCGTTGTCATCTCCTCGATGGCGCTCGGCCAGGTGGTGGACCCCCGGATCGTGTACGGGCTGACGGGTGTCGCCCTGTTGATGGCGACCGGAGTGGTGTGGCACCAGGCGAGTCGCGCGATCACCACCGCCAAGCGCCGGGATGGCTGGTACGAGGGCCGACGACAGGGCGTGGCGGCGGACACCACACTGCGCACGGACCCGGTCCCCTTCCCGTGGCTCTGGACGTCACCCGCACTGGCTGTCCTTCTCGCGACCACCGTGGTGGGTGTCCTGACGTACCCGACGCTGCCCGACACCTTGGTGATGCCCGCGTCTGGCGGCGTGGACGCGACGACCGAGGTCGGAACCTCGGCCCTGACGGCCTTCGCCCTGGTGCTCCTCCAGGCGGCGCAGACGGGCCTCGTGCTGGGGTTGACCGCCGGGATCCTGCGCTCACGCGGTGACATCGACCCCGCACAGCCGGACACCAGTGCTCGGCGATACCGGCGTTACCTCACCCAGACCAGTCGGGGTCTCGTCCTGGTGCTCGCCGCGCTGAACCTCGTCTTGGGCGGGCTCTCGTGGGTGATGTGGACCGGCAGGCACGACCAGACCACCGTCGTACTGCTCGTCACGGTGGCACCGGCCCTCCTCGCGGTCGCCGTCGTGGGTTTCCTGCTGGTCCGGGTCGGACCGGCCGGCAGCAGGGTTGCCGTCCCCGACCAGCCGGAGGAGGACAGCGGCCTGGTGCAACGGGACGACGACCGCTTCTGGCGAGGGGACATGATGTACTCCAACCGCGAGGACCCGGCGATCCTGGTACCCAGGAGGATGGGTTTCGGCTGGACGTTCAACCTCGCCAACCCGATCACCCGCATCCTGTTCGGCACGGCCATCCTCGGCACGCTCGTCCTGATGGCCTTCGGGGTGATCACGCCCGAGTGGAGGTGACCTCCCCTCCGCGCGAGGTCCACGGCGTCCCCCGTGACCCCTGCCGGGGGCGGCTCCCCATCACGCGGAGCAGCCCCCGGCCACGCGCCGAGGAGCCAGCAGGGGCTCAGCCCTCGCGCCGTTCGGTGGCGCAGGTCTCGACGAGGGACAGCAACCAGCCGTTCATCTCCTCCGCCAACGAGCGGATGGTCTCCGTGCGGTGCAGTTCACCGGAGTAGCCCCAGGTGAACACCAGCCTTCCCTCCTCGACGGCACCCACCACGTCGATCAGGTGAGCCCGCTGCTCGTCCGGGTGGTGGTCGTCCCCGGGGCACTCGATCCGTTGCCGCAGCAGATTGGACGCCGGCTTCCCCTGCCCCTCCACGGCGAACTGCCCGTGGTAGTTGAAGCTGATCCTCGGGCTGTCGTGGGTGGGCAACGTGCCCGGTGAACCGGTGAGGTGGCGCAGGGCACCGTAGCCGACCCCTCGGTCGGGTACCGCGCGGAGTTGGGACTTCACCGCCCGGAGGGTCGCCGACCATCCCTCGTCCTCCGGGAGCCGGAGGGCGACCGGGTGGATCGAGGTGAACCAGCCGACCGTGCGGGAGAGATCGACGTCCTCGAACAGCTCCTCCCGCCCGTGGCTCTCCAGGTTCACCGCCACGCGGTCCCGGCCCGTCCAGCCGCGCAATGTCCGGGCCAGCCCCGCCAACAGCACATCGTTGATCTGGGTGCGGTAGCGACCCGGGACCCGCTGCAACAGCACCGCGGTGTCCCGCTCCGACAGCGACACCGACAGCATCCGCATGGAGCCGGCCGTGTTGTTCCCGCCGGGGTCGTCGACGGGAAGGTCGAGGCAAACCCCGGGGCCGGTCGCTGCCGTCCAGTAGTCCCGCTGGTCGTCGAACCCGCCCCGCCTGGTGTGGTCCGACAGCCGGGCGGCCCACTGCTGGAAGGACGTCGTCTTCGGCCCCAGGTCCACGGGCTTCCCGGCGACCGCCGCGTCGTAGGCTGCGACGAGGTCACCCAGCAGGATGCGCCAGGAGACCCCGTCGACCACCAGGTGGTGCGCGACGACCGCCAGTCGCGCACCGGCATCGTGGTGCACCACCACGACCCGGAACAGCGGCCCGGAGTCCAGGTCGAGAGTGGACTTCGCCGTCGCGACCCGCTCCCGCCACACCTGGTCGAAGTCCTCCCCGACCCCGGGCCGGACGGCCAGCAGCACCTGCTCGACATCCACCTCGGGCAGCACCCGCAGCTGGTGACCGCCGTTCCCGTCCCGCACGGCGACCATGCGCAGCCCGTCGTGCTGGGACAGCAGGGCGCACACCGCGGTGCGCAGCACCGCTAGGTCCACGTCGCCGTCGAGGTCGTAGGCCATCGACATCGTGAAGTGTTCCGGGGACACCGGGTGCCTCTCGAAGAACCAGTCGATCACCGGCGTGGTGTCCACGGGACCGGACACCACGGCCTGGTCCGCGTGGACCCTCAGCGAACCGGGTTCGGGAAGCGCGCTGGCGAGCGCTGCCACCGTCTGGTGCAGGAACATGTCCTTCGAGGACAGCTCCAGGCCGGCCCGCCGAGCCCGGGACACCACCTGGATGCTCAGGATGGAGTCACCCCCCAGCGCGAAGAAGTTGTCCTCCACCCCGACCCGGTCGACACCGAGCACCTCCGACCAGATCTGGCAGAGCGTCCGCTCGGTCTCACCGCTGGGGGCCCGGAAATCCTCGCCGCCCTGGAACTCCGGTGCGGGCAGTGCGGCCCGGTCCGGTTTCCCGTTGGGAGTCAGGGGAAGCGCGTCCAGGACCACCACGGCCGCGGGCACCAGGTACTCGGGCAGTTCGGCGCGGACCGCGTCGCGCAACTCGGCCCCCAGCGTCTCGGTACCGGTTCCCCCGGTCGCTGACGGGACCGCGTAACCCACCAGCCTGCGGACCCCCGGGGTGTCCTCCCGGACCACCACCGCCGCCACGGCCACGGCTGGATGCCGGGCGAGCACCGCTTCCACCTCGCCCGGCTCGATCCGGAAGCCCCTCAGCTTCACCTGGTCGTCGGCTCGGCCGAGGAACTCCAGTTGGCCGTCACGCCTCCAGCGGGCCCGATCGCCAGTTCGGTAGAGGCGACCACCCCGAGCATCGAACGGGTCGGCCACGAACCGGCCCGCCGTCAGGCCAGGACGATCGACGTAGCCCCTGGCCACGCCCGTGCCCGCCGTGTACAGCTCGCCGGGGACACCCGGGGGGACCGGCCGCATCCACCGATCCAGCACGTACACGCGGGTCCCCGCGACAGGTGTGCCGATCGGCAACGGTCTGCCGTCCGACGCCGCGGCGACGTCCACGTCGGCCGTGGTGCTGAACACCGTGTTCTCCGTGGGGCCGTAGGCGTGCAGCAGTCGCAGACCCGGGAACCGGCGAAGCACCCGCAGGCAGTGGTCAGGAGAGACCACGTCGCCGCCCGTGGAGACCTGCCGCAGTCCGGCGAGGATGGACAGGTCGCCGTCGACGACCTCGTGGAACAGGCCGGTGGTCAGCCACAGCGCGGTCACCCCGCGCGCCGCGACGTACTCGCCGAGCTCGGGAAGGGACAGCGGCCCCGGCGGCGGGACCGCCAGCGCAGCCCCGTTGAGCAACGCCCCCCACACCTCCAGGGTCGCCGCGTCGAACGACAGCGGAGCGACCTGGGACACCACGTCCCCGGGCCCGACCGGAAGGTGCTCCGGACGCCAGCACACACGGGCCACCGCCTCATGCGTGGCGAGCGCCCCCTTGGGCCGGCCCGTCGACCCGGAGGTGTAGATCACGTACGCGGCGCGGGACGAGCTGATCGGGGGGACCGACGGCGGTTCGGAGGGTCGCCCCCGCACGGACGCCGCCGTCGCCGGGTCGTCGAGAACGGTCGCCGAAACCCCACCCGGCACCCGGTCCCGGAGGTCGGCTGTCGTGAGCACGAGTGCGGCGCCGCTGTCGGACACCAGGAACTCCACGCGGGATGGCGGGTAGGTCGGGTCCACCGGGACGTAGTAGCCGCCGGCGCGCAGAACGGCGAGCATCGCCACCACGGCGAGCGGTCCACGGGGAAGCAGCACCGCCACCGGGGTCTCCGCCGCCACCCCCCGGTCCACCAGCGCGTGGGCCAACTGGTTCGCACGTGCGTCCAGCTCTCCGTAGGACCAGGCCACTCCCTCCCCGACGACCGCGAGCGCCGAGGGGTCCGACGCGACGGACGCCGCGAACAGGTCGACCAACGACCCCGACGGCAGGGAACGGGTGGTCTGGTTCCACCGGTCGAGGACCCGGACCAGGTCCTCGCGATCCCCGGAGTCGACGCCGACCAGCGGAACATCCGGCGTGTCCGTCACGGCCTCGGCCAGGCGCACCCAGTCCCTCGCCCAACCCCGCACCGTCTCCCCGTCGAACAGGTCGGTGCTGTGCTCGAGGGCGGCGACCAGCCCGGACGGGGTCTCGACGAACTCGAGGGTGATGTCGAACTGGGCGGCAGTCCTGGGCAGCGGGTGGTCCTCGACCACGAGGTCCGGGAGGTCGAGATCGGACAGGGGAGCGTTCTGGAGCACCACCATCGCCTGGACCAGCGGCGTCCGGCTGGTGTCCCGTTCCGGTGCCAGCTCGTCGATCAACCGGCTGAAGGGTACGTCCTGGTGGGCGAAGGCCCCCAGCACGGTCTCCCGCACCTCGGCGAGGAACTCCGTGAAGGACAGCCGTTCCCGAACACGGGTCCTCAGCACGACGGTGTTGACGAAGAACCCGACGAGGCCCTCCAGCTCCGCCCGGTCCCGGCCCGAGGTGGCGGTGCCGACGGCGATGTCGGTCTGTCCGCTGTGCCTGGAGAACACCAGGGCGGTGATCGCGGTCAGGCTCATGAACAGGGTCGCGTCGTCCCGGACCGAGCGGAGCTTGTCGGTGAGCGCGGCCGGCACGGAGAAGGTGTGGACCGCACCCGATGTGGTCCGCACCGCCGGGCGGGGACGATCGGTGGGCAGGTCGAGCGGGGAGATGTCCGCGAGCCGCTCCCGCCAGTAGGCCAGCTGCCCGGCGAGCGAGTCGCGGGAGAGCCGGTCCCGTTGCCACTGGGCGAAGTCGCCGTACTGGATCGGGAGCACGGGCAGCTCGTCCTCGGTCCCCTGGTGGACCGCACGGTAGGAGGCGGCGAGCTCCCGCAGGAACACCCCCATCGACCAGCCGTCGGTGACGATGTGGTGCATGGCCAGGACCAGCACCCACTCCCGGCTTCCGACCCGCAGCGCGGTGGGCCGCAGCAGGGGCCCGCTGGCGAGGTCGAACGGCGCGGTGGCCAGCTCGCGGACGGCCTTGTCGACCACGTCCGGGGAGGCGCCGCACAGGTCGACCTCGTCGAGGACCACCTCTCGGGCCGGGCCGACGACCTGCGTCCCCTCGCCGTCCTGGGTGACGAACGTGGTCCGCAGGATCTCGTGGCGCTCCACCAGCCTGGTGAGCGCGGCGCGCAAGGCCGACAGGTCGAGTTCGCCGAGGAGGCGCAGACCGATGCCGGTGTTGTGCTCCACGGACCCCGGAGCGAACTCGTCGAGGAACCACAACCGCTGCTGGGCCGGCGACAACGGCAGCGGACCGGAGCGGTCGACCCGTTCGATGCGTTCCTCCACCGGTTCCTCGGCAGGCTGCTCCAAGATCCGTGCCAGGCCGCGCACGGTCGGGTGGTCGAACATCGCACGGGGCGACAGCCTGAGGTTGAGCGCGTCCTGGATGCGGGAGACCGCGCGCAGGGTGGAGATGGAATCGCCACCGAGGGCGAAGAAGTTGTCGGTGGCACCCACCTCCTCGAGCCCGAGGACCTCCGACCAGATCCCGCAGAGGACACGTTCGACCTCAGTCGTCGGAGCGACCGAGCCCGTCGCCTCCGAGAAGGTCGGCGCGGGCAGCGCACCCCGGTCCACCTTCCCGGTCGGGAGCAGTGGGAGTTCGTCGAGCACGACGACCGCCGAGGGAACCAAGTGGTCGGGCAACCGCTCCGCGAGGTACCCGCGCAGGCCCGGCCCTGAGGGGCACGCCGCCGCGGAGGGCACGGCGTACCCAACGAGCTGTCGGTGGCCGGGCTGGTCCTCGCGCACCACCACCGACGCGGCCGACACGTCGGGGTGGCCGGCCAACGCGTGTTCGACCTCGCCGGGTTCGATGCGGAAACCGCGCAACTTCACCTGGTTGTCAGCCCGCCCCACGAACTCGAGCCGGCCGTCGGCTCGCCACCGCACGATGTCGCCGGTTCGGTAGAGCCGAGTGCCGGACGTGCCGAAGGGGTTGGCCACGAAGCGGTCGGCGGTCAGGGCCGGCCTGTTCAGGTAGCCACGCGCGACCCCGTCGCCCGAGACGTACAGCTCGGCGGGAACGCCAACGGGAGCCAGCCGCAGCGCGGAGTTCAGCAGGTAGACGCGCGTGTTCGGGGTTGGTGCCCCCATGTCCGGGACGCCGTCCGGCTCGTGCGGCAGGAGTCCTATGCTCGCCGACACCGTCGTCTCCGTGGGGCCGTAGCAGTTCACGAAGGACACGCCGGCGGCCTGCCACCGGCGCACGAGGTCAGCGCCGACCGCCTCGCCGCCCGTCGCGACGACCCGCAGCGCACCGGCACCATCAGGATCCACGGTCGCCAGCGCCGTAACGGGAATCATCGCGTGAGTGATGGACCGGTCCCCCAGGAGCGTGGTCAGCTCGGCGCCCAGCGGCGGGTTTGGCGGGGCCAGCACCAGGGCGGCCCCGGAGGTCAGGGTCATCAGCAGGTCAGCGACGGACACGTCGAAGCTGGGAGCGACGAACTGAAGGACTCGGGACGTGCCGTCCAGGCGCAGGGTCTCCACATGCGCGGCCGCCAAGCTCGCCAGCCCCTGGTGGGTGACGACGACGCCCTTGGGCTGGCCGGTGGAACCGGAGGTGTAGGTCACGTACGCCGAGGTCCGGAACGACAAGGGCGTCTCCGGAACGGTGTTCGGTACCTCGGTGCCGGGCTCGGACCGGATCGCGTCGACGGTCACCACGCGATCGGCCACCGCCGACGGCACGTCCAGGTCGGGGGACGTCCCGGTGATCACGAGGCGTGGTGCGCTGTCCGTGAGGAGGAAGTCGATCCGTTCCCGAGGCTGGGTGGGGTCGACGGGCACGAACGCGCCTCCGGCGTGCCACACCGCCAGCGATGCGAGCACCAGGTCCACCGACCGGGGAAGCAGGAGCGCCACCCGACACTCGGGTCCGACGCCGCGGGCCCGGAGGTGGTGCGCCAGTCGACGGGAACGGCTGTCGAGTTCCGCGTACGTGAGGGTGAGGTCTCCGTCGTGCACGGCGGTCGCTTCCGGGGTTCGCCTGGCCTGCTCGGAGATCATCGCCACGACCGGGAGCCCGGTCAGCGCGGGTCGGTCCGTTCCGCTCCACTCCGCGAGCCGTCGACGGTCCACCTCGGAGTGGACGTCCAGCTCGGACACCCGCCCCTCTGGAGTGGTCGTGAGGTTGGTGAGCGCCCGGACGAGCCGCTCGGCCAGCCGTCGCGCGGTGGCAGCCCGGAAGAGCGCGGAGTCGTACGCGAGAAGGAGCTGGACGTCATCCGGTTTCGCCGAGGCGACCAGGGTGAGGGGGTAGTTCGTCGTCTCGACGGTGCTGACCTGGTCGATGCTCAGCCCGTGCCGCGACGCGGTCCGCTCGTCCAGCGGGTAGTTCTCGAAAATGATCAGACTGTCGAACAGCGACACCCCCGCCGGCACCTCGGTGGGGATCTCGGTCAACGCCACGTGGTCATGCGCCCGCGCCTCGGCCTGCCCGGCCTGCACCGACCGCACCCACGACCCCACCGACCGGTCCTCGTCCACGCGGATGCGCACCGGCAGCGTGTTGATGAACAACCCGAGGATGTCCTCCGCCCCGGGCAGGTCCGCCGGCCGACCCGACACCGTCGCCCCGAACACGACCTCCGAGGTGCCCGCGTGCCGGGACAGCAGCAGGGCCCACGCGGCCTGCACCACCGCGTTCACCGTGACCCGCTGCTCCCGCACGAACCCGGCCACCGCCGTGCTGAGCTCGGCGGGCAGTTCGACATCCCACCGGGCACTGGACTGCGAGCGGTGCGCCCGCTCGGGGGCCCGGTCGTAGGGCAGGGGGGTGGGCTCGTCGAACCCGGACAACGTCCGACGCCAGAACTCGAGGCTTTCGGAGATGTTCCGCTTCCTGAGCCACGCCAGGTAGTCCCGGTACGGCAACCTCGATGCCGGTGGTGCCACTCGGTCGGGCTCGCACAGGGCGGCGTATTCGGTGAAGACGTCGTCGAGGAAGCGGAACGTGC
>NZ_AGVX02000049.1 GCF_000239155.1 Actinoalloteichus spitiensis RMV-1378 | reverse complement strand
GGCCGGCGGCCGCCGACGACGGGGTGCCGCCAGTGGTCGCGATGTGCGGTGACGACCCGGTCGCGGTGGAGCGCGTCGGCGCCCTCGTGCGCGACCTGGGCGGTGTGCCCGCCGCGCTGGGACGGCTCGACGAGAGGGCCAGGCAGCTGGAGGAGGTGGCCGCCTTCGCCACCACGCTGGCGCTCGCCGGGACCGACCCCCGTTCGGCGTTGCCGAGCCTGCCGCTCTGACGACGCCTGGGCCTGGGGCGGTGCGCGCGGCGGCCAGGAACCTCGGATCTCCCGGCGGGGCGTCGACCCGGCACGGCCGGAGCCGGACCGCCGAGCGACCCCGCTGCCGGGCCGGTCGGCGAGCCGCTGCGACCGAGTCCCCCCCGGGGGCTGCTCCGCTGGCGGTTCACGTACCTCGAGGGGGTCCGGCGCGAGCGGGCGGTGAGGTCCAGGCCCGCGCGTGCGCGTGCGCGTGGGACACCGTGCACCTGCTACCGGCCGTGCGCACCGCCGCCCTCGGACTGGTGGCACCGGTTCGTTCCCGGTGCCACCGCCCTGCGGGCTCCACGGGGTGGGGGAGGGCACCACCGGCCACGGTGAACCGCCTCGGGATGAGGCCACGGCCTCGCACCGGTGGCGCGCCGTCCCACCGCTCGGTGCGGCCGGCGTCCCACCTCAGCCGAGGCGCACCGATCCGCGTTCGTCGGGGCTCACCGGGGTCGGATCGAGAAGGCGTGCCGGAACACGTTGCGCGGGTCCCACTTCGCCTTCACCTCCTGGAGCCTCGGGTAGTTGTCGCCGTAGTAGATCGTGTGCCAGGGGACCCCGGAGGTGTTCCACTCCGGGTCGGCCAGGTCGATGTCGGGGTAGTTGATGTAGGCGCCGGTGTTGACCTCGTCGGGGGCGGGGGCACCACCCGTGGCGTGGTGGATGTCCCGGTAGAGCTCCCGGATCCACCGCAGGTGCTCCTCGTCCTCCCCCGGGTCGCTCCACGCCACCATGTAGAAGGTCTTCAGCAGGGCGGCGCGGGGAACGGCGGTCGCCGCCGGGTCCACGGTGTTCACCCGGCCGCCGTAGGCGATGTACTCCATCGCGGCGCTGGGGCAGTGGTAGTCGCTCCTGGACAGGTGCCGGTAGGCGGCGGCGAGCTGCTCGCGGGTGTGCGCGCCGCGCAGGTCGGCGGACTTGACCTTCCGCCGCACCCCGACCGCGCCCGGGCCCACGTCGGGAACCGCCAACAACTGGGCGGTCGCCAACCACGGCAACCGCTGGCGGGTCACCGACGGGGCCACCGCGACCCCCTCGTTCAGCTCGGCGAGGAACCAGGACATCCGCTCCTCGGCATCGGGAACGTCCACCGGGATCTGGGCGTGCATCGCCAGGTGCCCCGCCGACCGGTGGAAGCACTCGAGCAGGGCGTAGAGGCCGATGTTGGGCGAGTCCACCGTGCAGTTCCGCAGCTGCCAGTCCAGGAAGTTGCCCACCAGCCGGACGTAGTCCTCCTCCGTCAGCTCCGCCCACGACCAGCTCGCCCGTGCGACGTGGAACGACGCCGGGGGGCGGGGCAGCGCCTGCCCGGGGTCGGTGCCCACCGCCTCCGGTGACCGCAGCCAGTAGCGGGTGATCACCCCGAAGTTCCCGCCCCCACCGCCGGTGTGGGCCCACCACAGGTCGCGGTTCGGGTCGTCCTCCTCCCGGGTCGCCACCACCGAGGACACCACGCCCTCGGCGTCGACGACGACTACCTCCACCGCGTACAGGTGGTCCACGGTCAGGCCGAGCAGGCGGGAGAGCGGCCCGTAGCCCCCGCCGGAGATGTGGCCGCCCGCCCCCACCCCCATGCAGAAGCCGCCGGGGATCGTCACCCCGTAGTTCTTGTACAGCACCCGGTAGATCTGGCCGACCGTGGCGCCGGCCTCCACTTCGAAGGCACCGCGTTCCTCGTCGTAGCCCACGTGGGACATCGAGGACAGGTCCACGATGACGTCGACGTCGGGGGAGGCGACGAACGCCTCCCCGCAGTGCCCGCCGGAGCGCACGGTGAGCCGCTTGCCGGCCGCGACCGCCTCCGACACGGCCTCGACGACCTGTGCCGTGGAGTAGGGCAACCGGAAGTACTCGGGCTGGGCGACGAACCGGTAGTTGTCGGCCCGGGCGAGCAGGTCGTAGCGGTGGTCGTCCGGTGTCACGGTCACAGCCGCTCGGGTTGACACGATCGGGCACCTTCCAGTCGACGGGGGTTCCAGCGCTCGAACGCCCGCACCGGCCAGGACGGCGCGGACGAGTTCCGGAGGCGGCCACTACCGCCCGGGATCGTCCCGGATGACCGTCTTGGCCCGCATCAGGAACTCCCCGAGGTAGCCGTCGTGGGGAACCCCCGGTCGGCTCCAGGTGGTCGGGTGGTCGCCCACGTGCACGTTGCGGATGCTCGGCTCCGCCACCAGCCGGTCCACCAGCGCCTCGTCCTCCCCGAGCACGGTCAGCACGAGCGTGTCGCGCAGCGGGGCCATCCCGTCCTGCCTGGTCCACGGCGCCACCCACACGCAGGGGAAGCCGAGCTCGATCCTGGCCTGCGGCGCGTCCGCCCGGTCCAGCAGGAACACGGCGGGGCGCAGCGCGGCCGACCCGTCCCCGAGCTCGGCCACCACCGTGTCCCCCAGCAGGGGACGCGCGTCGCCCCGGCGGGAGCGCAGGAACTCGTCGATGTCGCGGGCGTCGGACTCCGCGCGCACCGGGAGCACCGCCCGTTCGTCCTCGGGAGGCAGGGCGGGCGCGTCCGCCAGCCGGGCGGCGATGGCCTCCGCCACCGGCGCCGGGTCTCCCTCGACGAACACCGCCGTCGCGTTGACGCACCCGGTGCCCGCCTGGTCGGCGACCGACTCGACGATGGTGTCCAGGTGGCGCTCGACGTCGACCCCGCTGGTCAGCAGGATCTTCGACCGCCCGGGGCCCTGGGGGAGCACCATGGGGCCGGCACCGTACTTGCCGACCACGGCGTCGCCACCGAAGGCCAGCGCGACGTCCGCGTCGGCGATGATCCCGTCCGCGGCGGCGTGGTCGGTCGGCAGCAGCAGGAGCTGGTCCGGTCCGAACCCGCTCTCCCGCAGCGCGGCCACCAGCCGGTGCGGCGTGAACGGTTCCCGGCGGGACGGCCGCACCGCCACCCGGTAGCCCAGCGCCAGGGCGTC
This sequence comes from Actinoalloteichus spitiensis RMV-1378, assembly GCF_000239155.1. Lineage (GTDB taxonomy): Bacteria > Actinomycetota > Actinomycetes > Mycobacteriales > Pseudonocardiaceae > Actinoalloteichus_B > Actinoalloteichus_B spitiensis. The sequence goes on along the minus strand of NZ_AGVX02000049.1, from coordinate 2,574 downwards.
GAGCCACGCCGCGTGCACGGCGGGAGTGTTGGCCGGGGCGTGCACGGCGAGCACGTCACCCCGCCGCACCCACACCGCCGCCCCGGACCGGGCGGCCGGGTCCCGCCACCCGCTCACCGCCCCGACCGGGCGGGCCATCCGCGCGGCGTCGAACGCGGCCGCCGCGTAGTCACCCACGCCCCGGGACGCGGTGCGCACGAACGTGATCGGCATGCCCGAGGCGGCGGCCACCGCCCGGTGGTACTCCTCGGCGCTCACCCCGCCCACGGCACCCGTGGTGAACAGCGGGCCGGCCTGGGTCAGCGCCGCCTCGCGGTCGGACTCACCCGGGCTCTCCGCCGTGGACAGCGTCCGCATCGCTCGTTGCACGAACAGCGCGGGGACCAGGCTGAGTTCGGCGAGTGGGCCGCCGCGCACGTCGGTGACCAGTTGGCGGTTGCGGGACACGTACGGGCCTCGTGGCCCGAGCGCGGCCAGTTCCATGAGGGCAGGGGATGCGGTGGGCACTGTCAGTAGACCCCCTCGATCACCTTCGCCGCCCCGAACTCCTCGACGGGCCGCACCTCGGAGAGGGCGTCGCCGGCGTAGCCGAGGCCGTGCTCGTGGCGGACGGCGGTGTCCCGCTCCAGGTTGTTGGGCAGGAACAGGTTCCTGGTCATGTGGTGGGAGACCAGCTGTCCCCGCTCGCCGTAGGGCACGCTCCGGCCCGTCTCCGGGTCGATGAGACCGAACATCGAGAACGGCGAGGGCGGGTCGAAGATCGCCGGGTCGGTGCGTCCGCCGCCAGGCCGCTGCGGGATGCCGCAGAAGATCATCGCGCTGCCGTAGATCCCGATGATGTTCACCTCGGGGAACACTTCGGTGGCCATCAGTTCAGCGGTGTCGGCGTCCATCGACGCGCCGCTCCAGGTGATGGTGTGGACCCGCTCGTTGATGATGTCGACCAGGTGGTCGCGGGTGCAGATCGCCTGCAACAGGGGTGGGGTGGCGGCGATCAGCCCGATGTCCTGGGTGGTGAGGATCCATTCGACCTGGTCCACCAGGTGGTTCACGTATCCCTTCACCGCCTCCGCCGACCCCGAAGCTATGCAGCGTTTGGCCCAGCGGGGGTCCAGGTCGAGGGGGAAGTAGATGCCGCCGAACTCGGCGGCCGCGTCCTGGGTGAGGGTGCCGATCATGTGCGGCCCCATCGGCACCACGCCCAGCCAGTTCCGGCCGGAGGGCATGTCGTGTTCCCGCAGGCGCGACCAGTACCAGCGCCAGGAGGAGTTGAGCACGTCGGGGAGGCTGTAGATCCGCTTGGGACGTCCGGTGGTGCCGCCGCTCTCACCGACGAGCGGGCGGGCGGTGATCCCCGTGATCGAGGCGTAGCCCTGGGGGACCATGTCCTCCACCGGGATGTGCCGCAGCTCGTCGACGACGTTGGGGAACAACGTCAGGTCCTCGACCGTGTGGACGTCGGTCAGCGGGTTGAAATCCAGGGTCTTGGCCCGCTCGAGCCAGAACCGGGAGCCGGTTTTCGGGTTGAAGTGCCACTCGACCGCCTCCCGCACCAGGTCCTGCGCGTCCGGCGGTGTCTGCCACGGCGTGTCCAACGGTGATGGGGCAGGTGTCGTCAACGTACGTCTCCTTGCCGGCTCGTGCTGATCAGGAGAAGTGGAACCAGCTGCGGGAAAAGACCGATGTCCCGGCGGCGGCACCGGAGACTTTACCGAAACGGCGATGTCCTGTCTGGAATCCGCAGGACCCAGAACGATGTAGTACGGGCGGGGGATTTTCTCCGGGAAAACTCGAGCGGAACCGCTGTACGGGTGACGGGAGTCGCCGTTCCGGGTGGTCGCGGCGCGCGACTGGAAAGAGGAATTCCTGCTTCCGCCGGGCGGTGCGCGGACTGGGGCGCCTGGCGCAGTGACCGTTGGGCTCGTGTTCGGCCGGCCTGGCCCTCACCCGGAACGACGGCTGGGAACCGGCGGCGACGGCGGGCCATTCCGGATGACCGGAAAACGGGAGTGGCCGGGTCGTGCCGGGCTCGGGGACTCCTCTATTCCCGCTGGCGGGGGAAACGCGCCGACGTCGGTCCTTCCCGTCGCCCGTCCTCGTCGGATGACGGTGTTCCGTACCGGGAAGTCCGGTTTCGCCCAGCGGGGCGGTTGGTCCGCCCCCATTTCCTGACCCGGCTGGCGGGCGCCGCCCGGTCAGTGCTCTCGGGCTCCGCGCCGAGGCGGACGCGGGGGTGTCCGGGCGTTCCGGCGCCGGACCCGGGCGCCCGGATGACCGCCGGTGATCCGTCGCGGTGCGATCTGTCCCGTGCCGTGGGACGGCGGGTCGACGTTCCCGGACGGGGGTCCGCCGGGCGGCGGTCCGACGGCGAGTGGTCCGGCGCCGCGCGGGGCCCGGACGCGGCCATCGAGCGCCATCAGGGCCTTCCGCCCCTGGTGGGGCCCGTCTGGAGGCCACGACAGCGCGGCACGCCGCTGATCACCCGCGCACGGACGGGTCGAGGACGGCCTCGGTCCAGCTCCTCTGGCGGGTGGGCCGGCGCGTCCGGGGTGGGGCTGTCGGCGGGGGGGGGGG
>NZ_AGVX02000050.1 GCF_000239155.1 Actinoalloteichus spitiensis RMV-1378 | reverse complement strand
GTCGGTCAGGGCACGCCAGGACTCGTCGACCGAGTCCCGCACGGTGTCGCAGTAGTCCAGGAAGCCTGAGTAGAGCATCTCGTACTCGGCGGTGAAGGACTCCCGGATCCAGCGCCGGCACTCCCGCTGCGTGTACTCCCTGGCCTCGTCGTCCCAGGGGCAGAAGAAGCCGCCGTCGATGTAACTGCTGACGTTCGACCCGGTCTGCTGGTCCAGCCAGTGGGCGATGACCCTGGCCTCGTCCTCGCTGATCTCACTGGTCGCCTTCGCCGCGATCGCGATGATGTTCTCGGCCATCCAGTGGGTGGCCGCGCCCATCGTGTCGGTGTGGCTGTCCAGGGCGTACTGCGCCTTGCCGACCACCAGGTCGTGCACCGTGTCCATTGAACTGGTCAGCAACTCGGCGCCGCCACCGAGCGCCTCGGACAGCTCGACCGCGTTCGGCTTGATCTTGTCGGCGTGGTGCTGGCGGGCGGTGTCGGCAGCCTCCCCGTCCCAGGTGCCGAACAGGGTCTCCAACTTCCGGTCCACGGACGACAGGGCATCGTCCACCGCCGCCTGCGAGGCGGCGAGCCGCTCGGCGTCCTCCCGCATCTTGCCGAACTGGATGCCGTTCTGCTCCCGGTAGCGCTCCAGGATCTCCGGGTAGGGGTTTCCGCTGGGCAGACCGTAGGGGATGGTGTCGGCCGGGCACCGCGCGAGGAGCTGACCGAAGGTGTCGAAGAAGCGGAGCCCGACCTCACCGGGGTCGAGCACCTCGTCCGAGGTGTCCACCCCACCGGTCTGCCCCGGCGGCGTGATCTGGTCGAGATCGCGCTGCCCCTCGTCGATCGCCTCGCGGGCCTGCTGTTCCTGCCAACCCCGGTCGTCCCGCTGCGCGCGGGCCTCGTCCATCACCGAGTCGAGGTCGTTCGCGTAATGGCCGAGCGCGAAGCCCTTGACGTCGTACTCGTCGAGGTACCGCGCCAGTTCCTCGGACTCGTTGGCGTAGCAGACGTCCACGGCATCGGGGTTGACGACGACGTGGTCCCGGTAGGCCCGGAGCAGCTGCTGCTTCGTCTCGTGGTCGACGTTGGGGTCGTCGAGGATCGCCTTGGTCTCGGCCCAGTCGCGGTTCCCGCTCACAGGTTGCCTCCCGCGTTGGTGACGGTGGAGGTGTTGGCGGCGTCGTCAGCGGCGTACCCCTCGGCGGACGCGGAGATGTTCATGGCGAAGGCGCGCAGCACCCCGACGAAGGCGGCCCCGCTCTCGGCGAGGACGCCCACGCCCTCCGCGTAGGGTTGCGGCGGGTCGACGTGGACCACCCCGAACCCGCTGGCCTGCGCCGGCCCGGTGTCCTCGAGCACCGACTCCGCGTCGTCAGCCGCGCTCTCGATCCCCCGGGCTGCCTGCGACATCGCTTCCGTATCGGTCCCGTAGCCCGCGGCCACTGGCACCAGCCTCCCCTATCTCCTGCCGGAGCCCCTGCTGCCTCGCTGTCGGTGTCCGGCACCACCGCGTGACGTGCGACGCGCGTGAACATTCCCTGGTTCCCGATCGTGTCAGACTGATCGGCACCGCAGGGTGGACTTACCGCTACTCCTTGCAGGTGTGAACACCGCGTGAGCCCACCAGCGCCGGTGACCACTACCAGGGAATTCGCCCGCCTCGGCCACCGCGCCCCAGGCGATGGCGCCAAAGCGCCGCTTAAGCCCGTGTCGGCCCAGGGGACTTCGTCGGCGGGCGAACAGGCCGCCGCACGGCGGGCCAGGAGGAAGGCTCCGGAAAGCTACGAGGCCGGCCTGGACGTGCCCTCCTCGCCACGGCACGGGTGCCGGCGGGTGGAGGTCCTGGTCACCAGGACTCGGCGGAACCGCGCTGATGGCGCTCCCGCTACCGAACTACCAGCGACCCCGGCGCCGGTCGATCGCGACCGAGGACATCGGGAAGCGAACGACCTGGACCCTCTCACCGTCGCCGAGGTTCGGGGCTGGCGGGAGCGGAGCCGGCCCGACGGGCGCGCTCGGGTCGGAAGGCCGGGACCGGCTCCTCCAACCCGTCAGCCGCTCACCAGGGTCCCGCCGGCCCAGGTCAGCCGGCGGCGGCGACGACGTCGGCGAGGCGGCGGGCGGCGTCCTCGGCGGTCTCGTGGCTGGGTGCCTCCACCATCACCCGCACCAACTGCTCGGTTCCGGAGGGTCGGAGCAGCACCCGCCCGGTCTCCCCGAGCTCGCGCTCCACCTCGGCGACCGCCTCGGCCACCGAGGAGGCGGCGGCGACGGCGGCCTTGTCGCCCACCCGCACGTTGACCAACACCTGGGGCAGCCGGCGCATCACGCCAGCCAGCTTCGACAACGGTTGCCCGGTCGCCACCACCCTGGCCATCAACCGCAGCGCGGTCAGCAGACCGTCGCCCGTGGTGGCGTGCGCCGGGAGGACCACGTGCCCGGACTGCTCGCCGCCCAACGCGTACCCGCCCGCGCGCAGCTCGGCCAGGACGTAGCGGTCACCCACGGCGGTCGTGCGGACGTCGACGCCCTGTTCCCGCATCGCCAGGTGCAGACCGAGGTTGCTCATGACCGTCGTCACCAGCACGTTGTCGACGAGCTCGCCGGACTCGCTCATCGCCACCGCCAGGATCGCCATGATCTGGTCGCCGTCGACGACCTGACCGTCGGCGTCCACCGCGAGGCAGCGGTCGGCGTCACCGTCGTGGGCGATGCCCAGGTCGGCGCCGTACTCGAGCACGGCGTCCCGCACCACCTCGATGTGGGTCGACCCGCACCCGTCGTTGATGTTGAGGCCGTCGGGGTCCGCGTTCACCGCGATCACCTCGGCACCGGCCCGCTCGTACACCTCGGGGGCGACGGTGGAGGCGGCGCCGTGCGCGCAGTCCACCACGACGCGCAGGCCCTCCAGCCGCTGCGGCGTGGCCAGCAGCAGGTGGTCCAGGTACCGGTCCAACGCCCCGGGCACGTCCCGGATCCGACCGATCCGGTCCCCGACGGGACGATCGTCGCCGCCCCCGGCCATCCTGGCCGCGATCCGGTCCTCCACCTCGTCGGGGAGCTTGGTGCCGCCCGCCGCGAAGAGCTTGATCCCGTTGTCGGGCATGGGGTTGTGGGAGGCGGAGATCATCACGCCGCAGCTCGCGCCGAGATCGGAGACCAGGTGCGCCACGGCCGGGGTGGGCAGGACACCGACCCTCAGCACGTCCGCGCCGGCCGAGGCGAGTCCGGCGGCCACGGCCGCCTCCAGCATCTCGCCACTCGCCCTCGGGTCACGACCCAGCACCGCGGTGGGGCGGACACCCTCGGTCTGCTCGAACAGGACGTCGGCAGCAGCCACCGCCAACGACATGGCGAGCTCCGGGGAGAGTTCCGCGTTGGCCAGGCCACGCAGCCCGTCGGTCCCGAACAAACGGCCCATGGTCGATGCACCTTTCTGCTGCTGAGACCGTCCTCGCGCCTCGGCCCGCCACGGGACCGAGCTCCGCCGACCCGGCGTCCGGTCGGCCGAAGGACCTCCGGAAACAGCGACGGGAGCAGCCGGCGTTCTCAGTGTGAGGACGCACAGCCGCTCCCGCGCGTTGGGCTGACCGGGTCGGGGGTCAGCGCTTGCTGTACTGCGGAGCCTTGCGGGCCTTCTTCAGACCGTACTTCTTCCGCTCCTTGGCCCGGGCGTCCCGGGTCAGGAAGCCGGCCTTCTTCAGGGCCGGGCGGTCGTCCGCGTCCGCCTCGACGAGCGCACGCGCGATGGCCAGGCGCAGCGCCCCGGCCTGACCGGAGGGGCCGCCACCACGCAGGTTCCCGAAGATGTCGAAGGACTCGACCTTGTCGGTCGTCACCAGCGGTTCCTTGATGATCTGCTGGTGGACCTTGTTCGGGAAGTACTGCTCGAGGCTCTTGCCGTTGAGGGTGAAACCACCGGTGCCGGGCACCAGGCGCACGCGAACCACGGCCTCCTTGCGGCGGCCGACGGTCTGCACCGGGCCGGCCACGAGCGGCGCAGCAGCCACCTCGTCGTAGGCCTCCGGCTCGTCCACGGCCACGTCGAAGTCGGCCAGAGCCTGCTCCTGGTCCTCGACCGGGACCTCGACCTCCGGGGCCAGCTCGTTCTCGGGGTGCTCGTTCGCCGTCGTCACTTCTCCACCTTGCCGATCTGGAAGGGCTGCGGCTGCTGCGCAGCGTGCGGGTGCTGCGGGCCCGCGTACACCTTGAGCTTGCGGGCCATCGCCCGGCCCAACCGGTTCTTCGGGAGCATGCCCTTGATGGACTTCTCCACGAGACGCTCCGGCTGCTTCTCCAGCATCTCGCCGAAGGAGCGCTTGCGCAGACCACCCGGGTGGCCGCTGTGGCGGTACACGAAGCTCTGGTCGCGCTTGTGGCCGGTCAGCGCCACCTTCTCGGCGTTGACGACGACAACGAAGTCGCCGGTGTCCATGTGCGGGGCGTAGATCGGCTTGTGCTTGCCGCGCAGCAGGGTGGCTGCCTGGGTGGCAAGCCTGCCGAGCACGACATCCTCGGCATCGATCACATGCCAGGCGCGCTCCACCTCGCCGGGCTTCGGGCTGTACGTGCGCACAGGATTACCTCGTCGTCGTTCGCATCGGGTTGGCTGCGGGATGTTACTGCGGCGGTCGCCCTCGACTGGTCAGCCCGTGATTCAGGGTCCTGCACCGAGGGACGCGGGTAGCAGCCCGCACCGGACACCGCACAACAACGGAAGAAGATACCCGCCGCTGCCTGGAAGGGTCAAAACGGGTCCTCACCAGGACCCCGGTACTGGCCGCGGACCCGATCCGCAGGTCCACCGCGCAACTCCCGCCAGGACCGCCGAAGGGTTCCGCGACCTGGCTTCCGACATCATCGCATCCCGGAGCGGACGCGTCTCACCCGGGTGGGTGGACACACCGGTTCCGGCTCGGTGAGCTGCGCGGAGGCACCGAACGGGAGCCGCCCGAGCCCCCACCGCTCCGTGGCGAGGAACACACCCCGGCCCCCTCCCGGCGGGCGCCCGGGCCGACAGGTCGCGGCGCACCAGCGGCGGGGCGGGACGGCCGCGGGG
>NZ_AGVX02000051.1 GCF_000239155.1 Actinoalloteichus spitiensis RMV-1378 | reverse complement strand
CGGTCCCCCACGGGGATCGGCCCGCCGGCCGTGTTGTGGGGGGTGGACCGCCGCTCGGGCAGGGACGCCGGGGGAGGACGTCCTCGCTGGTCAGGCTTGGTCCTCGCGGGTCAGTGGGGTCGGCGGGGAATGCGAGGGGGGCCGGCCGGCGTTGACCTCGGCCGGTGGGCGGGGCCGGGCCGAGGCTGGTGCCCGACCGGATTGTCGGATTGGGGAAAGCACTCCCCCGGCTGTATTCTTAGCCACGCTAAGAAGATTGAGGAGGCGCACAGTGCGGTCGGCAGCCGGGGAACGACAGAAGCGACGGACTCCGGAGACCGGCGGCAGGCTACCCGTGGAGATCTGGGTCCTCTGCGTCGCGAACTTCGTGATCGCGGTCGGTTTCGGGATCGTCGCACCCGCACTGCCCACCTTCGCCGCGAGCTTCGACGTCGGCGTGACCGCCGTCTCGATGATCGTCAGCGCCTTCGCGGCGATGCGGTTGCTCTTCGCGCCCCTCGGTGGCCGACTCGTCACGCGACTCGGCGAGCGGCCCGTCTACCTCGTGGGACTCAGCATCACCGGGGTGGCCACCGGCGCCTGCGCCTTCGCGGCCGAGTACTGGCAGATGTTGCTGTTCCGGTCGCTCGGCGGCATCGGCTCCACCATGTTCACCGTCTCCGGGATCGCGCTGCTCATCCGACTCGCGCCGGCGACGATGCGTGGCCGCGCCTCGGGCCTGTGGGCGACCTCCTTCCTGCTGGGCAACATCGCGGGCCCCCTGATCGGCGGCGGTCTCGTCGAGACCTCGATCCGCGCGCCGTTCCTCATCTACGCCGGGATGACGCTGCTCGCGGTTCTCGGCACCTGGTTCTTCCTCCGGAACTCGACGTTGGCCGCTCGGGAGGACCAGGACTCGCGCGATCCGCTGAGCGTCCGGGACGCGCTGCGCAACGCCACCTACCGCGCCGCGCTCGTGTCGAACTTCGCCCACGGCTGGGCGGTCTTCGGCGTGCGGATCTCCCTACTGCCGCTCTTCGTCGTCGAGGCGTTGCGGGTGGGCGAGAGCATGGCCGGGATCTCCCTTGCCGTGTTCGCCGCGGGCAACGCCGTGGTGCTGGTGTTCTCCGGTCGACTGGCCGACCGGATCGGGCGGAAGCCCCTGGTGCTCGTCGGACTGCTGGTCTCGGCCGGTGGCACGGCCTGGCTGGGGTTCACGACGACCGTTCCGGCCTTCCTGGCCGCGTCGCTGGTCGCCGGACTCGGCGCCGGCCTGCTCAGTCCTCCGCAGGGCGCCGCGGTCGCCGACGTGATCGGTCGCCGAGGAGGGGGCGGCCCGGTGCTCGCCGGTTTCCAGATGGCCGCCGACGTGGGTGCGATCGTGGGTCCCCTGCTCGCGGGGTTGCTCGTCGACGTCTCCTCCTACGGTCTCGCCTTCGGGGTGACCGGGGCCATCGCGGTGGTCGCCTCCCTCTTCTGGGCCTTCGCCCCGGAGACCCTGCCCAGCAACGGCGCGGACCCGGCGGAGACTGGTTCGACGGTGGCCGCCGAGTCCGGGGCGCTCGACGAAGGGCCGGAACCGCCCAGCGGGGAGCGGGTCGCCGAACCCGCCCCACCTCGCTGACCCGGTCAACCCCCAGTCGATCGGGTGAAATCGGACGCATCCAGGGCCGCCCGTCGGCGGGCGGCGGATGCCCGGACGGGCGGCGCGAGCCCCGATACCTGCGCCGACGCCGTCCCGAGTCCCCCGGACTGTCCTCAGCTGGCTCTCAGGACCGCTGAGTACCCTGCTGGGCGATCGGCCGGTGGGCCCCGCGCGGAGCGGACTGTCGCGGCCGCGGGTTGGCACGGAAGGGACGTGGACGTGGGAGGCGCGGAGCGCAACGCTCGGAAGAAGCGGCAGGCGAACCAGGGGGCGAAGGCGGTCAGCGCCGCGCGGGCGTCGCACCGGAACGCCAAACCCGTCGTGGTCGGCGTGGTGGTGGTGCTCGTGGTCGCCGTCGTGATCATCGGCGGGGTGTTGTTCACCAGGAACCAGGACCAGCAGCAGGCCGAGCAGTCGATCCCGGTCGGCTCGGCCAGCGTCGACTTCGCCGCCCAGCGGGACGGGGCCGTCGTGGTGGCCGGTGAGGACACCGCCCCGGTGACGATGGACCTCTACGAGGACTTCCTGTGCCCCGGCTGCGGGGCCTTCGAGGAGGCGTACGCCGAGCGCATCGAGTCCGAGATCGCCCAGGGCAACCTCCAGGTCCGGTACCACATGCTGCCGTTCCTCGACGCGGCCTCGGACCCCGCCGGCTACTCGGGCGACGCGGCCAACGCCGCGTTGTGCGCCGCGGACGCCGGCCAGTTCCCCGACTACCACGCGAGCCTGTTCGCCGCCCAGCCCACGGAGGGCCGGCGCGGGTACGACGCGGACCAGTTCGTCGAGCTCGGCCGCGAACTGGGGATCGAGGGGGACGAGTTCGCGACCTGCGTGCGTGAGGGCCAGCACCGCGCCGAGGTGGACGCCGAGATGGAGGACATCCCCAACCGGGGCTACCTGCTGCAGGACGGGAACTTCGGCACGCCGACCGTGGCCGTCGGGGAGCGGATGATCGACTGGGGGCAGCCCGACTGGCTGGACCAGGTGCTCGCCCAGGGGCGGTGACCCGCGCCGCCCCCGGCCACCACGCCGCACCGGGCGGTTCCCCGCCCACGTCCCTCGGCCACCGGGTGCCCGGTGGAAGGGTGTAGCCCGCTCCACCGCGCTGCCCACCCGCGCCGCGACAGAATCGGCCGCGTGGAACGAGGACGAGACGAGGGGCGCGCGGTGAGTGACGAGTCGAGCTCCGGACGGGCACGAGCCATGCGTGCCCTCCGGTTCTGCCTGGTGGGACTGGGCCTCGGGGCGGCCAGCATGGCGCTGCTCCCGGTGCTCCTCCTGCTGGCCGCGCTCTGCCTGCTGGGCGTGGGGTTGTTCCTGCTGCCGGCGGGGCTCCGGGTGCTCGCCCGGCTCGCGGACGCGGCGAGGCGGGAGACGGACCGCTTCACCGGCCGCCCGGCCCCGGAGATCCCGCGCACCGGCGGGCAGCGGCTGGTCGACCTGCTGGGCGACCCGGTGACCTGGCGCGACCTGCGGTGGCTCCCGGCGTCGATGGTCGCGGGCAGCGTGTTGGGCGTCCTGGGGCTCGGCATCGCGATGACACCGCTGGTGGCGGTGCTCGCGACCGGTTTCTGGTGGGTCTTCCCCGAGGACGAGCCACTGCGGATGCTGGCAGGGCAACCGGTGGACAGCTGGGGCAGCGCCGGACTCCTCGGCGGCACCACGCTCGTGCTCAGCGTCGTACTCGCCGTGGTGGTCCCGGTGGCCGCCGCCTCGCTGCTCGGGTGGACCAACCGGGTGCTGCTGCACCCCAGCGAGCGGGAACTGCTGGTGGCGCGGGTGGACACCCTCCAGGCGACGCGCAGCGGCGCGGTGAGCGCGCACGACGCCGAGCTGCGGCGGATCGAGCGGGACCTGCACGACGGCACGCAGGCCCGACTGGTGTCGATCGCGATGCACCTCGGCCTGGCCGAACGCCGGCTGGGCGACGACCCGCAGGCGGTGGGTGAGCTGATCGCGAAGGCACGCGCCGGCGCCGAGGACGCCATGGTGGAGTTGCGTGACGTGCTGCGGCAGATGTACCCGCCGATCCTCTCCGACCGGGGGCTGCCCGGGGCGCTGGCCTCGGTCGTCGCGGATTCCGCTGTGCCCGCCCAGCTCACCGTCGGGGAACTCGGTGAGGTTCCTGACCCGGTCGAGGCGGCGACGTACTTCGTCGTCGTCGAAGCGCTCACCAACGCGGCCAAGCACAGCGGCGCGTCCCTGGTGACCGTCACGGTCACCAGGGAGGGCCGGTGGCTGTCCGCGGAGATCAGGGACGACGGCGCCGGCGGCGTCGTGGAGGGAGCGGGCAGCGGGATCGTGGGGATGCGTCGCAGGGTCGAGGCGCTGGACGGCCGGCTGCGGATCGACAGCCCGCTCGGCGGACCCACCACGGTGCTCGTGGACTGCCCGTGCGAGTGGTGATCGCCGAGGACAACGTGCTGCTCGCCGAGGGGCTGTCGCTGGTGCTCACCAGCTCGGGGCACGAGGTCGTGTCGCGGGTCACCACCGGCGAGGACTTCGTCCGAGCCGTCGCCGAGCACCGGCCGGACGTCACCGTCGTCGACGTCCGGCTCCCGCCGTCGTTCCGGGACGAGGGCGTCCGGGCGGCCCTCCGCGCCCGTCGTGACCGGCCCGACCTCCCCGTGCTGGTCCTCTCCCAGTACGTGGAGGGGACCTACGCGCGGGAGCTGGTCGCCCACGGGGCACGGGGAGTCGGTTACCTCCTCAAGGACCGGGTCGCCAGGATCGGCGAGTTCCTGGACGCCCTGGAGCGGGTGGCCGGCGGGGGCACCGCGCTGGACCCGGAGGTGGTCAAACAGCTGCTGGCGCGGCGCGGGGGGCCGCTGACCACCCTCACCCCACGCGAACGGGAGGTGCTGGGGCTGATGGCGCAGGGTTACGCCAACGGGGAGATCGCCCAGCGCCTCGTCGTGACCGAGCGCGCGGTCCACAAGCACGTCGGGAACATCTTCGCGAAGCTGGACCTCCCGCCGGGGGACAGCGGCCACCGGCGCGTGCTGGCCGTTCTCGCCTACCTCGAGGGTTGATCGCCGCTCCCGTCCGCCGGAACGGCGCACGGGGGTGGGCGGGGCGTGCCGGCGCACGCCACCGCACCGCCGGCGGCCAGCCGGGCGCGGGCGCCCGCGACCACGGTTCGACCGGACCGGTTGCCCGAAGGCGCCAGCCCTCGCCCGCTGGCCTGACGGCCGGCGGGCGGCGCTGGCCCGTGCGACCCTCGGACCAAACCACCGCCGGAACGGCCAGCGGAGCCGGAGCGGCGGCTGTGGTGGGGACCATGATCCGGTTGGCGTGCGGCGGCTCGGGAAACCCGGTCGGAGGCCGTACGTCGACTCGGCGGGACCGACCGTCGCGGAGGTGTCGTGGTGCGAGAGGACGACTCGACCCGGACGAGGGCGGAGGATCGGGGCGGGTGGCCGGGGCCGGCCCGACCCCGTCCCTCGGTGACCGCGCTCACCCTGTGCGCGCTGCTGCTCGGGGTGGCCGGTCTGGGTGGGAACGCGAGTTCGCCGCCCCCCGGTCCGAGCCCGGCCCGGTGCGGCACGGGCGACGACTACCTGGTGGTGACGGCCGGAGCGAGCATGACCCGGGGGTCGGTGAGCGCCGACTGGGTCGGGGAGCTGCGCCGGCAGCTCGGCCCGGCCGGGGTCCGTTTCGTCAACGCCGGTGTCAACGGCGACACCAGCGCGGATCTGCTGGCCCGGGTCGACCGGGACGTCCTCGCCTGCGCTCCCGACGCCGTCACCGTCCTGATCGGTACCAACGACGTCCGCACCGGGGTCCCGGTCGACCGGTACCGGGACAACCTGGACGCCATCCTGGGCCGCGTTCGCGCGGGAACCGACGCGCGCCTCGCGGTGGGAACCCTCCCCCCGCTCGGCCCGGACCGGGACAGCGACGCGAACCGGCGCCTCCCCGGCTACAACCAGGCGATCCGCGACCTCGCGGACCGGCACGACGTCACCCTGCTGCCGGTCGGAGCCGGAGTGCGGGAGATGCTGGGGTGGGCGGGCGACCCCC
>NZ_AGVX02000052.1 GCF_000239155.1 Actinoalloteichus spitiensis RMV-1378 | reverse complement strand
GCTCCGGCCTCGTCGGCGGGCCCCGCCGGCCTGGTCGGCACGTCCGCGACCCCGTACGCGCTCGCCGGTCGCCCGAGGGGTTGGACCTGCCCCGAGGGGCGGCGCACCCCGGGCGGGCCGTCCAACCCCAGTCGCCAGTCGCCCGCTCGGGCACCCGTCCGGGGACATCCGTGAGGGGGACAGCCACCCGGCGCGACGCCGTGGCCGCCCGCGCACGCGGTCACCAGCGACGTTCGGTAACGGCCGCGCCGGCCGGCCTGGATGCGCGGGCGCCCGCGTCGTCCTAGCCTCGGAGCATGTCCGTCGACCGGAGGGCCGCCGGGACGGGGTGGGCCCCCATCCCGGTCAGCGGCCGGGGACGGGTGGAGGACTACGCCCTGCTCTCCGATCTCCGCACCGCGGCCCTGGTCAGCCGGGACGGCTCCGTCGACTGGCTCTGCCTGCCCCGGTTCGACGCGGGGTCCTGCTTCGCCCGGTTGCTCGGCGACGATCGCCACGGTTACTGGGCGCTCACCCCGACCTCGGACGACTGCCGGGTCCGCCGCCGCTACCGGGGTGACTCACTGGTGCTGGAGACGGAGTTCGAGACCCCGGACGGCCAGGTTCTCGTCGTGGACGCGATGCCACCCGCGCCGCACGGGGGGCCGCACCAGCCGGTGCTGGTCCGCTCCGTCACCGGCCTGCGGGGCAGTGTGGAGATGGAGATGCGTTGGGTGGTCCGGTTCTCCTACGGCGCCGCCGTGCCGTGGGTCCGGCGCACCCGGAGGGGAGGCGTCGAGGGCCTCCTCGCCGTGGCCGGCCCGGACACCGTGGTCCTGCGCGGAGATCCCCTGCCTTCGGCGGTGGCGGGCGCCCGGACCCACCGCACCCGCTTCCCGGTGCCCCGGGGACGGACCTTCCGCTGGTCCATGCAGTGGTGCGCGGACCCGGAGGAGCTGCCCAACCCCCGGGACGTGGCCGCCGACCTGCTCACGACCGAACGGTTCTGGCGTACCTGGGCCTCGCAGATCGACTACGAGGGCCCCTACCAGGGGCCGGTCCGCCGGTCGCTCTCGACGCTCAAGGCGCTCACCTACGGTCCGAGCGGCGGCATGGTCGCCGCGCCGACCACCTCCCTGCCCGAACGGCTGGGTGGCGTGCGCAACTGGGACTACCGGTACTGCTGGCTCCGGGACGCCACCCTCACCCTGCTCGCCCTGGACAGCACCGGCTGCCACGGGGAGGCGGCGGCCTGGCGGCGGTGGCTGCGGAGAGCCGTGGCCGGGGACCCGGGCGACCTCCAGATCGCCTACGGCATCCAGGGGGAGCGCCAGCTGGTGGAGTGGACGGCCGACTGGCTCCCCGGTTACGAGGGCTCCCGGCCGGTCCGGATCGGCAACGCCGCGCACCGCCAGCTCCAGCTCGACGTCTACGGCGAGGTCATGGACGCCCTGCACCTGGCCCGGGAACGCGGCCTGGGCGACACGGCCGAGTCGTGGGAGGTGCAGCGCGCCCTGCTCGCCGATCTGGAGAGCCGGTGGCGGCGCGCCGACCACGGGCTCTGGGAGGTACGGGGGCCGGCGCGGCGGTTCACCCACTCCCGGGTCATGACCTGGGTCGCCTTCGACCGGGCGGTGCGGGCGGTCGAGGACCACGGCCTGCCTGGCCCCGTGGAACGGTGGCGGTCGCTGCGGGAACGGGTCCGGGAGGAGGTGTTGACCCGGGCGTGGAACCCGGAGGTCCGGGCGTTCACCCAGTACTACGGCAGCACCGAGGTCGACGCGGCGACCCTGCTGATGCCGGCGGTCGGTTTCCTGCCCGCCACCGATCCGAGGATGGCGAGCACGATCCGGGAGGTGGGCGCGCGGTTGCGGACGGACGGCCTGCTCGCCCGGTACGCCACCCCCCGGGGCGGCTCGGGGGTGGACGGTCTGCCCGGCGAGGAGGGTGCCTTCCTCGCCTGCTCGTTCTGGCACGTGGACGCGCTCACGCTCGGCGGCCGGGTGGCCGAGGCGACCGAGGAGTTCGAACGCCTCCTCGGGCACGCGAACGACGTCGGCCTGCTCGCCGAGGAGTACGACCCGGCGAGCCGGCGGCTCGTCGGGAACTTCCCGCAGGCGTTCAGCCACCTGGCGCTGGTGAACTCGGCGATCCTGCTCTTCGACCAGGGGCACGGACGCCACCACCGGGACCGGCGTCGCGTCCGCCCCGGCCGTTCCGCCCGGTGAGAGCGCCAGCCGGCCCGCGCCAGACCGCGTGGCGACCGTCCCGGGGCGCCCCCGCCGCCGACGCGGGCCCGGGTCAGAAGAGCCCTTCGCGCAGGAACCTGCTGATGGTCTCCGGTGGCCCTGGTCGGGCGAAGAACCACCCCTGCCCCGACTCGCACCCGATGTCCCGCAACCGCTCGGCCTGCGCCCTCGTCTCGACGCCCTCCGCCGTGACGGTCAACCCCAGCGCGTGCGCCAACGTGACCAGCGCGCCGACGATCTGCTTGTCCACCGGGTCCGCCGGCTTGTCCGGCGCGCGCAGCCCCTCCACGAAGGACCCGGCGATCTTCAGTTCGTGGACCGGCAGGTGCCGCAGGTAGGCGAGGTTCGAGTACCCGGTACCGAAGTCGTCGATGGCGATCCGGACACCCATCTCGTGGAGGCGGCGGAGCGCGTCGAGCTGGTCGTCCGCGGTTCCCATGACCGCGCTCTCGGTCAGTTCCAGCTGGAGGCCGGTCGGCGGGATACCCGTGTTCCGCAGGATCGACTCCACGTCGCTGACCAGTCCGGGGTCCCGTGACTGCCGCGCCGCGAGGTTGACGCTGACGTAGGGCGCGGCGGGACCGAACTCCTGCTGCCAGCGGCTGGCCTGCTGGCAGGCGTGTTCCAGGACCCAGCGGCCGAGCTGGACGATCAGCCCGGTCTCCTCGGCCAGCCCGATGAACCGGTCGGGGGAGAGCAGGCCGTGCTCCGGGTGCCGCCACCGCACCAGCGCCTCGACTCCCACGACCGCGTTGTCGGCCAGGCGGACGAGCGGCTGGTAGTCGACGAAGAACTCCTCCCGCTCCAGCGCCGCCGGCATGGTCGCGGACAGGCGGAACCGGGCCACCTCCCGGGCGTTGCGCTCCGGGTCGTAGACCGCCCACCGGCTCTTGCCCTCCGACTTGGCCCAGTACAGGGTGACGTCGGCGTCACGGATCAGGTCGGCGGACTCACCGCTGACCACCGGGCGCTCCACGATGCCGATGCTGGCCGATACCGACAGCTGGTGGCCGCCGATCCGGATCGGCTGGTTGAGCATCGTCAGCACCCGGTCGGCCAGGTCCACGATCTGCTCGGTCCCCGTGGAGTCCTCCACCAGGACGACGAACTCGTCACCCCCCATCCGGGCGACCAGGCAGTGCTCGCCGTTGACGCACTCGGCAAGCCGCCGCCCCACCGCGACCAGGAGTTCGTCACCGACGTGGTGGCCGAGGCTGTCGTTGATGACCTTGAAGCCGTCGAGGTCGAGGAAGCAGAGCCCGACCCGTTGGCCGACGGGCGGGTTGCTGAAGACCCTGGCCAACCGGTCGAGCAGCAGCGCCCGGTTGGCCAGCCCGGTGAGCGGGTCGTGGAGCGCCTGGTACTTGAGGCGGTTCTGCAGCTCGTGCCGGTCGGTGACGTCCTCGACCATCGCCACCAGGTACTGGGGCTGGCCGTCGGGTCCTCGGACCAGGGACATCGTCAGGTTGGTCCAGACCGCGGACCCGTCGTTGCCGAAGAACTGCTTGTCCACCTGGAAGTACTCGCGGTCCCCCCTGGCGAGTTGCCGGTACGCCTCCCAGGTCGACTCCGCGTCCCCGGCATGCATGAACTTCCGCAGGTTCGTGCGCAGCAGCTCGTTCCGCGAGTAGCCGAGCATCCGCTGGAGCGACACGTTGACGTCGAGGAACGTGCCGTCCAGGTCGGCGAGACCGATGCCGACCGCCGCGTCGCTGAACAACGCCCGGAACCGCGCCTCGCTGGCCCGCAGCGCCGCCTCGGCCTGCTGCCTGGCGTCGAGGACGGCCTCCCGGATCGCCTCCTGTTCCTCGAGGGTCCGTTGCCGGAGCGCGTTGGCGTAGCCGGCGGCGACCGCTCCCTGGAGGGCGGCGACACGGCCCTGGGGTACGTCCGTTCCCGTCAGGGCGCCGAGTTCCGTTCCGACGAGCACCACCGTCTGTTCGATGCTCGCGGGAGAGGTGAAGTGGGCCTCGACCAGCTCGGCGCCGACCTCCCACGCGGGCCGGGCCACGAAGGGTTCGGTCGTCAGGGCGACGAGGAGCCGACGGGCGAGGCGGCTCAGGAACTCGACCATCTCCGACCTGGACATGGAGACGTAACTGGTGCCGGACACCAGGGCCGCCCAGCCGCGGCCGAAACGCTCGCACGCCTCGTCCAGGAGCTCCGCCTCCGCCTCCTGGCCCGGGAACAGGTCCCGGACCCGGCCCTCCGTGTGGTCGGACATCAGAGCGCGCCCGCCGGTCGTGCCCGCACCAGGAGTCGGGTCGAGGTCCGACAGCCGCCGTCGCCCTTCACAGGCTCGACCCTAACGCCCCACCAGGAACGACGCTGCGGCACCGCCTCCGAGATCGTCGGGGCACCCCCGGTCCGCCGGCGGTGGGGGGTCGTGTCACGGCCGTCGTCGTCAGGCGACCCGCTGGGGCATCGCACAACCGCACCTCTCGTCGTCACCACACGTCTGCAGCATCCGAAGCACCTGACGGTACCGGGTCCGACCGCTTTTTCGGAGGTTACCGGCCACCGGCCCGTTTCCGTCGGCGGGCCAGCCCACGAGCCCACCGGGAAACGGCCCCGACCCCGGATCGGAAAGTAATTCATCTCTTGCGGGCCAGCCCGGCCACCGCGGGCAACGGGGGGCTGGCCGAGTCGGCCGCGTATTCACCGGTCCGCCAGCACCCCAGGGGGGCCAGGCCCGGGTCCACCAGCGCGAAGGGGCCGAACAGCCGGGCCACCTCGGGGACGGTGCGCCACTCCAGCTTGCCGGAACTCCGGGCGTAGAGGTCGTCGACCCGCTCACGCACCCCCGGGGGACAACCGCCGTCTCCCTCCTGGGAGGAAACGACGTGGGACAGCGCCAGCTGACTCCCCGACGCGACCTCCCGGTGGTAGTCGAATATCGCCTTCTCCGGTTCCTCGCCGTCGGAAAGGAAATGCAGAACGCCGCCGACCAGAATTCCAACCGGCTTTTCCCTGTCAATCAGTCGACGACCGGGTCCACTGCCGAGAACGAGGTCGACATCCCTCAGATCCGCCTGGACCACATCCGCGAGCGGGTTGTCGGCGAGCAGTGCCCTGGTGTGCGAGACGACGACCGCCTCCCGGTCGACGGCGAGCACGCGGCACGCAGGGTCCAGGCTCTGGGCGATGACGTGCGGCGCGCCGGCGGTGGGGATCCCCGCCCCGAGGTCGAGGAACTGCCGGACACCCGCCGCGTGCATGCGCCGCACGGCGTCCCGCAGGAAGAACCTGTTCGTCCTGGCCAGCTCGGCGGTGCGGGGAAAGATCCGCAGCACCCCGTCGGCCAGTTCCCGATCAGCGGCGAAGTTGTGCGCGCCACCCAGGTAGTAGTCATGCATTCGGGCGACATTCGGCCGCTGAAGGTCAACTTCGGATGGCACTCCCCGCGGACGTGTGGCGTCCAAAGCAGCTCCCCCGCCCCGATTCTCACCCGACCGGGGATCAGCATACGTCGCGTCACAACTCACCGAATCGCTGCATTCCCCGCTCCCGACGCCCGTCGTCGCCGGAGCGGCCGCCCTGGCAGCGGCCACTCCACCGCGGGCGAGGACGGGCCGGGTCACTCACGAGGCGGATGCACGGCTCGGTCCTGGCGTGCCGGGGGCCGGCGCGGATGCGACATTCGACGCCGCGACCTTCGGCGGTCGCGGCCGCACCACCGGGCAAATGCGGCAAACCTGCTATAGGCTCCGTGGGAAAATCACGACCGCCAACGCATTTCCGTCATTCATCGGCATCGCTGGTCCGGTTAGCCGGCCGGCGCGGCGCAGTTCCCGTTCCAATACCCATGGCGTGGGGGTGCATGTTGAGAACCAGCAGCGGAGCCCGTCGGCTACCGGCACGAATCGGACTGGCGATCGGATCGGCCACCACGGTGCTGATCGCGTTGTTAACTCCGGCCGCGGCCGGTCAGGAGCAGGACGAACCGACCGGTGCCGCGCAGCAGGCGGAGCAGGTGGAGCAGACGGAACAGACGGAGCACCCCGCCGGTCCGATGGGCCACTGGGCCGGCTCCCAGATCGCCAAGCACGAAGGGCGGGACGGCGAAGTCCCGGACGCCAGGGCCGCGCAGGTCACGCAGACCCACGGCCTCGACGTCAGCGGATGGCAGAAGAACGTGGACTGGGCCGCCGTCGTCCGCAACGGCGCGAAGTTCGCCTACGTCAAGGCCACCGAGGGCACGGGGTTCAAGAACCCCTACCACACCCAGCAGTACAACGGCTCCTACGACCACGGCCTCATCCGGGGGTCCTACCACTTCGCGTTGCCCGACCGCTCCAGCGGGGCGGCCCAGGCGCAGTACTTCGTGAAGAACGGCGGCGGCTGGTCCAAGGACGGCAAGACGCTGCCGGGCGCGTTGGACATCGAGTACAACCCGTACGGCAACACCTGCTACGGGCTGAGCCAGTCGGCGATGGTCCAGTGGATCAGGGACTTCAGCAACGAGTACCACCGGTTGACCACCCGGTACCCGACCATCTACACCAGCACCAACTGGTGGAAGACCTGCACGGGCAACAGTTCCGCCTTCGGCAACACCAACCCGCTGTGGCTGGCCAGGTACTCCAGCTCGGTGGGGGAACTGCCCAACGGCTGGGGTTTCCACACCATCTGGCAGTACAACGACAGCGGGATCTTCCCCGGTGACCAGAACTGGTTCAACGGCGCGTACGACCGCCTCCAGGCACTGGCCAACGGCTGAGAACCCGGCACGGCGCCCACCCCCGGGTCCCGGTCGAGCGGCGCTCG